>NZ_BAAFGR010000055.1:0-43486 GCF_041154655.1 Nocardia sp. JMUB6875 | reverse complement strand
GGAGTGGAGGGAGAGTTGGGTGACTATCTTGATCCAGCGCATGCCTCGGGTTCGGTGGCGTAGCAGGAGGTCTCGGTAGGGTTCGGTGACGGCTCGGACCAGGGCTTCGGTGGTGGGTGGGGTTTCGGCGGCGGCCAGGGCGTCGGTGTTGGCGCGGATGCGGTCTCGGACGGTGGCTCCGAGGTCGAGCAGGACGGCGGCGATGAGGTCGTCCTTGGTGCCGAAGTGGTAGTTGACCGAGGCGGGGCCGAGGCCGGCGGCGGCATTGACCGCGCGGACCGAGACCGCGTCGACGCCGTGCGCGGCGAACAGGCGCTCGGCGGTTTTCACCAGCCGGGTGCGGGTCGCGTTGCCCTGGCGATTCTGCGTCTGAACGGTCACGCCACGAGCTTATCCACCGGCCCTTCCACGCTGTTCCGCTCACCGGGACAGCTCAACTTCTGGATCACTTGATCCAGTTTTACTCAGTGTACCGCACCGGGCGACGAAGCCCGGCGCACTGGGTAAGGAGATCCACCGTGTGGACCGCTGAATCGATGAAGTTCGGGGCCTTCCTCGCCCCCTACCACCCCCTCGACGCCGACCCGGCCCTGCAGCTGCGCCGCGATATCGACCTCATGGAACACCTCGACCACCTCGGCTTCGACGAGGCGTGGATGGGCGAACACCACTCCACCGGCGCCGAAATCGTCCCCGCCCCCGACGTTTTCATCGCCGCGGCCGCCGAACGCACCCAGCGGCTGCGGTTCGGTACCGGCGTCACCTCGCTGCCGTACCACCATCCGCTGGTCACCGTGGACCGCATCACCCAGCTCGACCTGCAGACCCGCGGCCGACTGATCTTCGGCACCGGCCCGGGCAAGATCCCGCTCGACGCGCACATGATGGGCATCGACCCGTCGGATCAGCGCCGCCGCCAAGGCGAAGCGCTGGAGGCGATCCTGCCGCTGCTGCGCGGCGAGGTCGTGAACATGACCACCGACTGGTTCACCCTGCGCGACGCCCGCGCCCAGCTGCCGACCTACGATCCGGCCGGCATCGAGGTCGCCACCGCCTCCACCATCTCCCCGAACGGCTCGGTGCTGGCGGGCACGCACGGTCTCTCGCTGCTGTCCCTGGCGGCCAGCTCGCCCATGGGATTCGAAGTGCTGGACCGCAATTGGGGCGTCTACGAGAAGGTGTGCGCCGAACACGGCCATACCGCCGACCGCTCCCGCTGGCGTTTGGTCAACCCCATCTTCCTTGCCGAAACCCGTGCGGACGCCGAGCGCGCGGTGAGCCGCCGCATCGGATCGATGGCCGCCTACGTCAACCGGCAGACCGGGCAGACACCCGAATGGGCAGACACCCCGAAGGGAGTCATCGACCAGTGGCGCAATGACAATCTCGGCGAATTCGGCCAGGCCATCATCGGCACCCCCGACGAGGCGATCGCGCGCATCGAACAGCTCATCGAGAAGACCGGCGGCTTCGGCACCATGCTCGTCCTGCACGTGGACATGGCGAGCTGGGAGGACACCAAGCGCAGCTATGAGCTGTTCGCCTCGGAGGTGATCCCGCACTTCAAGAACCGCAATCGCGGCCGCGAGGCCAGCCTGCAGTACGCGCAGGACAATCGGGAACTGCTGATCGGGCAGCTGGTCACCGCGATCACCAAGGCGCACACCGACTACTACGGCGCCGACGCCGCGACGGGAGCGTGAAGCCATGCGCGCCACCCAGTTCCTGAACGGGCGGTTCACCGTCGCCGAGGTCGCCGAACCGCCCGCCCTCGGCCCGGGACAGCTGCGCATCGCGGTGGCCGCGTGCGGCATCTGCGGCAGCGACCTGTCGATGTCCAAGGATCCGTGCCGGTTCGTCGCGGTGGCGACCGACAGCGGATATCCGCTGGCCACCTTCGACACCGACAGACCCGTCGTGCTCGGCCACGAATACGCGGGAGCCGTGACCGAAATCGGTTCCGGTGTCACGGATTTCGCGATCGGTGACCGCGTCGCCGGGATCGGCCTCGCCACCGAGACCGCGACCGGAATCCCGACCATCATCGGCTACTCCAACGACTACCACGGGGCCTTCGGCGAGAGCATCGTGGTGGACGCCTACTGGGTCCGCCACGTGCCCGAGGGCCTCTCGCTCGAACACGCGACACTGGCCGAACCACTCCACGTCGGCGAGATGCACGTGCAGCAATCCGGTCTCACCCCCGACGATTCCGCGCTGGTGATCGGCTGCGGCACCATCGGGCTCGGCGCGATCATCGCCGCCAAGGCGCACGGGGCGCGCCTGGTCGTCGCTTCCGAACCCTCGCCCAAACGCCGCGAACTCGCGCGGGCCGTCGGCGCGGACATCGTCGTGGATCCGAACGAACAGGACCCGATCGAGGCGTGGACCCGCGCGGCCGCCCAGCAGGACACCGTGGTCGGCCAATCCGGTCCGGGCATTCTCATCGCCTATGAATGCAGCGGCCGCGCAGGCATTATCGGCACGCTCATGCGGGAGCTGCCGTTCAATTCCCGCATCCAGGTGCTGGCCGCGCCGTTCGACGAGGAGCCGATCATCCCGGTGGTCGGCCAGTTCCGCCGCATCGCGGTCAACTTCGGGCACGGACCGTACGAGAACGCCTACGACATCACCCTGGAACGCCTGGCCTCCGGGCTGATCGACGCCGAATCGATCATCACCGGCCGGGTCGGCCTGGACGGCGTGGAAGAAGCGTTCACGGCGCTACGGAATCCCGAGGAGCATGTGAAAATCCTGGTGGTCCCGACCTCCGGCTAATCGGTAGTTTCCCTGGCTGCCCCTGCTCGGTCCTTGTCCACCAGGCCAGTTCGTGTCGAAATGTCCGAAAAATACTGGTAATCAGACGCGATGACCGCCGTGAGAAAGGACTCAGCAGGGGGTCCGACAGATCCAGCAACCTTCGGGTTAGGCTGGCGAAATGTCGGCAAACATAGCTGTTGAGGATGCCGGGGCGGTACCTGTGGCTGCCGGGGCGGCCGCACGCGACGCCCGGGTGATCGCGCTGTGCAATCAGAAGGGCGGCGTCGGGAAGACCACCTCGACGGTCAATCTGGGTGCCGCGCTTGCCGAGTGCGGGCTGAAGGTGCTGCTGGTGGACCTCGACCCGCAGGGCGCCCTGTCCGCGGCCCTGGGCGTGGCGCACCACCAGCTCGAGCTGACCGTCTACGACTTGCTGACCCGCAACGCGCCGCCGATCGACGACGTCCTGCTCGACACCGGCGTCACCAATCTGCACCTGCTGCCCAGCAATATCGACCTCTCCGCCGCGGAGATCCAGCTGGTCAACGAGGTCGGCCGCGAGCACTCCCTGCGCCGGGTGCTGGACCCCATCCGGGACCGCTACGACTACATCCTCATCGACTGCCAGCCGTCGCTGAGCCTGCTCACCGTGAACGCGCTCGCCTGCGCGGACGGCGTGATCGTCCCGATGGAGTGCGAGTTCTTCTCGCTGCGCGGGCTGGCTCTGCTCAACGACACCATGGAGAAGGTGCGCGAGCGGCTCAATCCCAAGCTGGAACTCTGCGGCATCGTGGTCACCATGTACGACACGCGACTGCTGCACTCGCGGCAGGTGCGCGACCGGGTGGCCGAATCCTTCGGTGATCTGCTCTACGAGACGGCCATCTCGCGGACCGTGCGGTTCCCGGACTCCACCATCGCCGGCGAACCCCTCACCAAATGGGATCCGAAATCGCGTGGCGCGGAGCAGTATCGCGAACTGGCCCAGGAATTCCTGCGGCGTTCCGGACAGCCCGGCGGTCAGTTGATGATGTCCTCGATGCAGTAACCCTGGGCGGCGGCCCGCAGGGTGAAGGTGCGGACCGTGGTGACGGTGGCGGAATTCGTCACCGGGACAGTCACTTCCGCGCCGGTGTCGCCGATGCGCCGCGCGGTCATCCGATCATTGTCGAACGACAGTGTGCCGGTGAGTTTCCCAGGATTGGCCGCCAGCACGGAACCGGCGCAGACCAGCGGAAACCGGCCTTCGGTGTCATCGGGCTGGAGCGGCTGCCCGATCCAGCGGGACAGATAGCGGCGGACGGTGTATCGCGCATCGTCCTCGGTGCGGCCCGGATCCGCGGTCGGCGACGGTGCGGCGCTGGTCGCGAGCGCCGACGGCGGCGTAGTCCCGGTGGGGGCCGGTGTCGACGATCCGGTCCCCAAGGTATCGAGTGATCCGACCGGCGGCGTCGGAGTCGGCTGCGCCGTGTGCTGACCGTGGCCCTGACTTCCCCCGCAGCCGATGAGCATGGCGCACAATGCGACAACCGGGAACACCTTCGCAGCGCGAGATCCGAGTCGGTTCACCGCACCGACGATAGCCGTGTTTCCCATATCGACCCCGCAGCATCGAGATCAAACGTACCCTCGGTTTGCGGACCGGACGTCCGCTCAATCGATTTCGCCGGGGTGATCGCCGATGCCTGCCGTGGTATTGGAAGCCGAGGGGCTTCACAAGCGATACGGCGGGGTGGAAGCGCTGCAGGGAGCCAGTTTTCAGGTCGACGCCGGGGAAGTGGTGGCCCTGATCGGCGACAATGGCGCCGGGAAATCCACACTGGTGAAATGCCTTTCCGGGGCCGAACAACCCGATGGCGGGCGAATTCTGCTGGAGGGGAATCCGATTCGAATGGCCTCCCCGGTCGCGGCCCGCCGCATGGGCGTGGAAACCGTCTACCAGGACCTCGCGGTGGCTCCCGACCTCGATCCGGCCGCGAATCTCTTTCTCGGGCGCGAATTGTTCCGCAAGGGCCTGGCCGGTCGGCTCGGCATGCTGGACCGCAAGGCCATGAGAACCCAGGCGGCCGAGCACTTTCAACGCCTCGGCGTGGTGCTGCCCCGCGATGACGTGCCCATCGGCTCGCTCTCGGGCGGCCAGCGGCAGACGGTCGCGGTGGCCCGCGCGGTCATGTGGGCCAGCAAGGTCGTGTTCATGGACGAGCCGACCGCCGCCCTCGGCGTGGTGCAGCGCGAGCGGGTGCTGGATGTCATTCGCCGCGTACGGGATCAAGGCATCGCGGTGGTGTTGATCAGTCACAACATGCCCGAGGTGCTGGCCGTCGCCGACCGTATCGAGGTATTGCGGCTGGGGCGGCGGGTGGCGCGGTTCACCGCGGCCGACGCCACGCTGGAACAGCTGGTGGGAGCCATGACCGGCGCGCTGACCACGGAGGACGAATCTTGAGTGGGCAGAGCTCGAGCGGGGCGAGCGCGGTGCTGGGCCGCGGCGTGCGCAGACTGGCCGGGACCGGCACCTTCTGGATCGGGATCGTGCTGGTGGTGCTGTATCTGGCGTTCAGCATCGCCAAGCCGAACGCCTTCCCGACCCGATTCACCTTCCAGACCCTGCTGATCGAGACCTCGGTGCTGCTGGTGCTGTCGATCGGCATGACCTTAGTGATCGTCACCGCCGGCATCGACCTGTCCGTCGGCATGGTGCTGATCTTCTCCGGCGTGCTCGCCTCCAAGACCATGGAATGGCTGAGCCCGGGTGAGGATGCGACGCACGGCGGTTGGGGCCTGATCCTGCTCGGCCTGCTGGTTTCGCTTGCGGGCGGCGCGCTCTGGGGTCTGATCAACGGATTCCTGGTGGCCAAGGCCAAGATTCCGCCGCTGATCGTCACCCTCGGCTCGTTCGGCGCGGCCTTGGGCGCGGCGCAGTTGATCACCGGCGGCGTCGACACCCGCACCGTCCCCGAAAAGCTGCGCAACTCACTGGGTTTCGGCACCGTCATGGGCGGCATCCCCGACCTGGTGCTGGTGGCCGCCGTGGTCACCCTCTTCGGCGCCTGGCTGCTGCACACGACCCGCTTCGGCCGCTACACCTATGCGATCGGCTCGAACGCGGAGGCCGCCCGCCGTGCCGGCATCGGCGTCACCCGGCATCTGATCCTGGTGTATCTCATGGCCGGAATGCTCTCGGGCCTGGCCGGTTTCATGAATCTCGCGTACTTCGGCACCACCACCATCGCCGGTCACGGCACCGACAATCTCGACGCCATCGCGGGCGTGGTGATCGGCGGGACCAGCCTGTTCGGCGGCGTGGGCTCGGTGGTGGGCACGGTGATCGGGGTGTTCATCCCGTCGGTATTGCGCAAGGGCTTCGTCATCGTGGGGGTGCCGGTGTTCTGGCAGCCCATCGCGGTGAGCGTCGTGCTCGTGGCGGCCGTGTGGTTCGACCAGATCCGCAGGCGGTCCCGAGACCGGAAATAACAGAACACAGTTCGAAGGTGAGGGCCTGATGATGAGGACCGGTGGTAGGGCCGCCGTAATAGCGGGCGTCGCGATAGCGGTGGCCGGGCTATTGGCGGGATGCGGTGGCTCGGTGAACAATTCGGGCGGCACCGACGCGAAGAAGCTGGTGCTCATCCCCGGCGTCGCCAACGAACCCTTCTACATCTCCATGCAGTGCGGCGCCCAGGACGAGGCCAAGAAGCTGGGCTACACCCTCGACACCCAGGCTCCCTCGCAATTCGACGCCTCGCTGCAGACACCCATAGTCACCGGCGTCATCGCCAACAAGCCCGGCGCCATCCTCATCGCACCCACTCACGCCCAGGCCATGGCCAGCCCGATCAAGCAGGCAAAGGACGCGGGCATCAAGGTGATCGAGGTCGATACGGCGCTCGAGGACACCTCCATCGCGCTGTCCTCCATCGCCTCGGACAATGTCAAAGGCGGGCAGCTAGCGGCCCAGACCCTGTCGAAACTGGTGGGCGACAAGGGATCCGTGCTGGTGATCAACACCAAGGCTGGAACATCCACCACCGATCAGCGCGCCAAGGGCTTCGAGGACGAGCTGAAGCAGAGCCATCCGGGGATGACCTCGCTGGGCGTGCAGTACAACAACAATGAAGCGGCCCAAGCGGCCTCGATCGTGACCGCCACCCTGGCGGCGCACCCGGATCTCGCGGGCATTTTCGCCACCAACCTCAGCTCCGCCGAGGGCGCGGCGACCGGCCTGCGCAATGCGGGCAAGCTCGATCAGGTCAAGGTCGTCGGATTCGACGCCAGCCCGAAACAGGTGCAGGACTTGAAGGACGGCACCGTCCAGGCCCTGATCGCCCAGAACCCCGGCGACATCGGCAAACAGGGCGTCGATCAGGCCGCCGCGGCCCTCGAGGGCAAGCCGGTCACCCGCACGATCCAAACCAACATGATCGCCATCACCAAGGACACCATGTCCGCCGATGAGCAGTACTTCTACAAGTCGAAGTGCTGACCACCCCCAATTTCAATCCTCACCCCTGATTGAATTCCAAGGAGTACCACCATGTTCCGCAAGATTGCCGCCACCACGATGATCGCCGCCGCCCTCGCCGGTGGCACCGCGGCCACCGCCTCGGCCGCCACCAACGACCCGGCACCCCAGCCCGTCGCCGCCGTCACCCCCGTGGGCGCGGGTCAGACCCAAGCCATTCCCGGCGGACAGATCGGCATGGTTGTCGGCGGCGTTACCGGCGCGGTCATCGGCATCGTCGCCGGCGGCGCGATCGGCTGCACGGTCGTCGTCCCCGCCTGCCCCATATCCGTCGTGATCGGCGCGGGCATCGGCGGCGCGGCGGGCGCTGCCATCGGCGGCTCGATCGGCGCAGGCATCGGCAGCGCCATCGGCGCTCAGATCCCGGGCTGATCCCCGCTTTTCGCATTCAAGATCAGGGAGCTCTCACGGCGGAAATTTGTCCGCATTCCTACCGTGAGAGCTCCCTGATCTTGTGTTAGCCGAGGTGGACGGGGAGGGACTCGAGGCGGCGGAAGACGATGCTGCGGCGCCAGCGGAGGGTGTGGGGTGGGGTTGCCAGGGACATGGTGGGGTAGCGGTTGATGAGGTGGGAGACCGCGGCGGTGACCTCGGTGCGGGCGAGGCGGGCACCGAGGCAGTAGTGGATTCCGGCGCCGAAAGAGAGGTGGCGGGAGTCGGATTCGAGGTCCTGGTTGGCGGCCAGGAGGGAGACCATCAGGAGTTCGCCGGGGTTGACGCGGTGGTCGGCGAGGTCGATCGGTGAATGTGCCTGGCGCAGAGTGGCGACGGGGAGCGGGGGATCGGAAGACAAAGCGGCGTCGATGATCGTATCGAGGTAGGACGGATCGGATCGGACGCGCTCGAGGTCCACGGGATTGCGTAGCAAGGTGAGAACGGTGCCGAGGATCAGGTTGGACGTGGTCTCGTGCCCGGCGATAAGGAGCAGGGCCACGGTGGAGAGCGCTTCCTTCAAGGACAGTTCGTCCGCGGCCATCTGACGGGTCAGCGAGGTGATCAGATCCTCGCGTGGCCGGAGTCGGCGGGCGGCGAAGTGGGGGAGTATCAGGCGGGCGAAATCGATGCTCGCGCTGCGGAGTCGAGGGCCGGTCGCGACGGTGACATCGGACAGGACGGCCGAGGAGCGTTCGATGCGGCGGTGATGGCGGCGGTCGACGCCGAGGATCTCGCAGATCACCGCGACCGGGAGTGGGCAGGCGAGGGCGGTGACCAGGTCGACGGGTCCGGACGGGTCGATGGCGTCGACGAATTCGGCTGCCAGGGTGTCGATTCGGGGCGTCAGGGCGCTGACCGCGCGGGCTGAAATGGTCGGCGACGGCCTTGCGGAGCCGGGTGTGCTCGGGCGGATCCGAGCCGAGCATATGGGTGACCACCCACTCCGTGGCGGAGCGCAATGCCCGCTGCCGCAAGCCGATTCCGGCGGCCTCGGTAGGGGAGACGCCGAGCATGGTGTCGCGACCCTTGCCGATGCGGGGATCGGTCAGGACCGTGCGCGCGAGTTCCTCGCTCGTCACGAGCCAGCCGTGCACGCCGGACGGGGTGGTGAAGCGATGGATCGGGCCGTCCTGGCGGACCCGGGCGTAGAACGCGTGCGGATCACGAAAGTAGTTGTCGTCGAACGAGACACCGCCCATGGTGTCAACGTAGCGGCTGCGCTCACCCGCGGCCCGGATCACAGCCGGAACGGTCTGTCAGTGTCGCTCGTGGGACCTGCGCCGGTGCTGTGAGATTGCTGACAGTTCGTGCCGGGTTTGTCTGAATGTCTGGACTCGTCTTTCTGGGAACGGTAGCGTCCCGCCACGATTCGCGAGTGGTTTGCTGGGGCTGACGGCTGAAGTGTGAGGAAACGCGGTTGTTCAAGGTGTCCATCAGGGCGATGGTGCTGGCGTTGGGTGTGTTGACCGCGGCGACGGGGTACGCGCCCGTCTCGGCTCAACCCCTGTATCCCACACAGGATTCCGATCCATTCTACGCCCCGCCCGCCGACCTGGGCGCCTTCGCCCCCGGCGATGTGGTGCGCACCCGCCGGATCGACACCGGCCTGTACGTCGGCACCGAGGGCTGGCAGATCGCCTTCCGCAGCACCAATTCCCAGGGGCAGCCGATCCTCGGCATGACGACGGTGCTGCTGCCGTCGGGCGTCAAGAACCCGCCCCTGGTGTCGTATCAGGCGCTGATCAATTCCCTGGGCGCGCAATGCAATCCGTCGCGCTCGCTGTTCAACGGCGAACTCCAGGACGGCGTCGGCGCCATGCTGCCGATCGGCCGCGGCTGGGCGATCTCGCTGCCGGACTACCTCGGCCCGAACGTGGCCTACGGCGCCGCCAAGCTGAGCGGCATGGTCACCCTCGACAGCGTGAAGGCCGTCCGCAAGGCCACCGAACTGGGCCTGGGCAACTCGAAGGTCGCACTGGCCGGATACTCCGGCGGCGGCATGGCCACCGCCTGGGCCGCCGCGCTGCAGCCCGAATACGCCCCGGATCTGAAGCTCGATGCCGTTGTGGCGGGCGGTATTCCGGCCGACCTGGAGCAGATGGCGCTGTCGCTGGGCTTCGAACCGCATCCCGGTTTCGGCCTGGCGTTCGCCGCCGCCATGGGCCTGGAGCGCGAATACCCCGACCGGCTGCCGGTCTCGGATCAGCTCAACGAGAACGGCCTCTGGTTCCGCGAATTCACCCACGACGCCTGCCGCCGCTTCCTGCTCTTCCACGGAGCCTTCCGCAGCGCCGAGCAGATGGCCGCGTCCAAGAGCCTGCTCGACAGCCCGGCCGCCCACGCCGTGCTGCGCGAGAACAGCCTGCGCTACTTCCCGGGCACACCGACCGCGCCCACCTACATCTGGCAGGGCCGCTTCGACACCCTCACCTTCTTCGACCCGGTCGCCGAGGTCGCGGACCGCTACTGCAAAGCCGGTGTGCCCCTGACCTTCCGGCCGTTCGACATCGCCGAGCACATGACCACCGCGGTCGCGGGCTTCCCCGATGCCTGGAACTACGTCGAATCCCGCTTCCGCGGCGACCCGGTCGCGAAGAGTTGCTGACCGGACGCCAACAGCGCCGGGCCGCGGAGAATGCTAGGCCGTAGCCCGGCGGGTGTTCTCCGCGGCGAGTAGGTCCAACAGTCCGGGAAACCGCTGCCGCAGATCGGCTCGCCGAAGCTGGGCCATATTGCTGTTGCCGCGATTGACCTGGCGGATCAGCCCGGCCTGGCGCAGCACCCGGAAATGGTGTGTACGAGTCGCTTTCGACACCGTGAGGCCGAACGAACTGCAAAGCCGTTCCGCCCCTTCGGCATCGGCGAGTAGGGCGAGCACCACCTCCAGCCGATTCCGGTCGGCCAGCGCCGCCAGCACGGCCCCGAGTTCCATCTCCGCGAGCTCCGGCTCGTCGTCCGCCACGATCACACCTCCTAGGTACGGTTTGCATCGTACCTCAGGCCGCGCTAGCGTCCCGAGGTATGACAAATCTCGTACCCGAAGACCGGACGCCCTTCGCCCTCATGGGCCTGGCCCATCCCAAACCCGAGCGCGCGGCCGAACTGAAAGACCTCCTGCTGTCCTTCGTCGCCCCGACCCGCGACGAGCCCGGCGCACTCGAATACCACTTCCACGAGGACGCCGACGACCCGTCCACCTTCGTCTTCTACGAGGTCTGGCGCTCCAAACAGGACCTCGACCGCCACCTCGAACTGCCGCACATGCGCGAGTTCTGGAGCCGGCGCATGGACTACCTCGAACGCGACCTCGAGCTCCGCTTCCTGTCGATGCAGAGCACCTACCCGCGGCCCATCCCCGCCTAGACGGTCACCCGTAGCCCGCGCCTAGGTGTCCGGCACGCCGGAGCGGGTAGATCGATGGCGGAGTAGATCGGCAAGGACGGGCTGCGATGACAAAGACCGCCACCGAACGGGAGACCGGCCAGGGCATCAGGCCCGGCCTGATACTCGGTGCGCTCGGCGTGGTGTTCGGGGACATCGGGACCAGTCCGATTTATGCGCTGCGGGCCGTGTTCGATCCGGGCGATCCGCATCCGGTGCCGATTCGCGCCGAGAACGTCTTCGGCGTGGTGTCGCTGGTGTTCTGGTCGATGGTCATCATCGTGACCGCCACCTACGTGCTCATCGCCCTGCGCGCCGACCACGACGGCGAGGGCGGCATCATGGCGCTGATCACCCTGGTGCGGCGTTGGGCGGTGCCGGGCCGCAAGCGGCTGGCGGCGGTGCTGGCCGCGCTCGGAATCTTCGGCGCCGCACTGTTTCTCGGTGACAGCATGATCACCCCGGCCATCTCGGTGCTGTCGGCGGTCGAGGGGCTCGAGATCGTGGCGCCGCCGATGGCCCGCGCGGTCGTGCCGATCACCGCCGTCATCATCCTGGTGTTGTTCCTGGTCCAGCGGCGCGGCACGGGAACCGTCGGGCGGCTGTTCGGTCCGGTCATGCTGGTGTGGTTCGCGACCATCGCGGCGTGCGGGATCGGCGGCATCGCCCGCGACCCGGCCATCTTGAAGGCGCTGTCGCCGACCTACGCGGCCGGATTCCTCTTCGGCCATTTCGGGGTGGCGTTCTTCGCGCTGGCCGCGATCGTGCTGGTGGTCACCGGCGCGGAGGCGCTGTACGCGGATCTGGGCCATTTCGGCCGCCGATCCATCACCCGCGCCTGGCTGCTCGTCGTCTTCCCGGCCTGCCTGCTGAGCTATCTCGGTCAGGGCGCGCTCATCCTCGACGATCCCCGCCACGCCGCGAGCCCGCTGTTCCTGCTGGCGCCGGGCTGGGCGCGGCTGCCGGTGGTGGCGCTGGCGACCGCCGCCACCGTCATCGCCTCCCAGGCCGTCATCTCCGGCGCGTATTCGGTTGCCGCCCAGGCCATCCGGATCGGCTACCTGCCGCGCCTGCGGGTCGTGCACACCTCCGCCTCGACCCCGGGCCGGATCTACGTGCCGTGGATCAATTGGCTGCTCATGGTTTCGGTACTCACCCTGGCCTTCGCCTTCCGCAGCTCGACCGCACTGGCCTCGGCCTACGGCATGGCCGTCACCTGCACCATCACCATCACGACCCTGCTGCTGTGCTACCTCGCCTACGCGAAATGGCAACTGCCGCCCTGGCTCATCGCCTGCGCCGCCATCCCGTTGCTGTGCGTCGACCTGCTCTTCGTCGCCGCGAACCTGACCAAGCTGGTGCACGGCGCCTGGCTGCCCTTGCTGATCGGATCCGTGGCCTTCGTCCTCATGACCACCTGGCAGCGCGGCCGCGGGGTGGTCATGGCCGAACGCGAGCGTCGCGAGGGCGCACTGCGCGAATTCGTCGAGGACCTGCGACACCGCGATCCGCGCCCGGCCGTCGTCGAGGGCACCGCGGTCTTCCTCAATCGCGGCAAGGAACTCGCCCCGCTGGCCCTGCGTGCCAATGTCGAACGCAATCACGTCCGCCACCGCCAGATCGTGATTCTTTCCGTGGAAACCGAATCCACGCCGCGAGTGCCGCCCGGCGACCGCATCCGGATCGACCACCTCGGCTACACCGACGACGGCATCGTCCACGTCACGGTCCGCATCGGCTATCTGGAGCGGCCGGATGTGCCCGCGGCCCTGGCGCAGCTGGACCCGGAGGAGACCGAGGGCCTGCTCGACCTCGACACCGCCACCTACTTCCTCTCCGAAATCGAGCTGAGCCCCGCCGAGGAATCGATCATGTCCCGCTGGCGCAGCAGGCTTTTCATCGCCATGAGCTACATCTCCGCCGACGCCGCGGACCATTTCAACCTCCCACGCGATCGCACGGTGGTGATGGGCGCGCGCATCGAGATCTGACGTGTCGGAACCGGCTCGGCGGGTAGACGGGTCGTAGGAGTATTCGACGCCATTCGAGGAGGTAAGCGCATGGCCGAGACACCCGGGAAATTCGATCCGACGGCGATCACCGGATTCGCCGCCGGCGATCAGCTGAACACGGTGATCCGTCAGCAGATCGAAACGGCGATGCGGGAAACACTGGGCCGCACACCGAAATTCAGCAAGCGCATGAAGATGAGCGCGGGCGCGGCGCTGCTCGGACTCTACGGCGGCGCCGGACTGGTGGCCACCGTGATCCTGCTACTGGCCCTGGCCATTCCGGCGTGGTCGGCGGCGCTCATCGTCGCCGTGGTGCTGCTGGTCGCGGCCGCCGTGGTGCGGTCCATGGCCAAGTCGCGCTCGGGTGAGCCGCCCGTCGCGGCCGTCGACCCGCTCGGCTGAGCCGTACGGGTTACGGCTTCACAGCGGATCGCGCGGGAGCAGGGTGCCGAGAGGACCGAGATCGATATTGAGGTCCTCCGGCTCCAGCTCGAAGTGCTCTCGCAACTCGTCCATCGCGTCGGACAGCCGCATGAGAGTCGTTCCCATTTCCTCGATTTGACGCTCGGAGAGGTCACCGGCCTCCATGCGGCGCACGGCCTGCCGCTCCATGAGCTGACGCAGCAGTTCGACAATGGTGAGCACCAGCGTGGCCAGCCCGCGCTCCACCCCTTCCGGATCGAGCTCGATGCGCCGGTCCGCTCCGGTCATCGCGGCTGCTGCTCGATCAGCGCCGCGGCCGAGGCGATCAACGCGCGCAGCGAAATCCGCACCAGCTCGACCTCGGCGATGGACAGCGTGATGTCGCCGGAGATGACGACCCCGCCCGCCAGCACCCGATCGAGCAGGTCGATCAGCGCCACATCCCGATTGCCGGATACGGCGGGCAGGTCCTCGGGGAAGTAGGGATCGCTCGTCATCGCAGATCCCCGGCCGCGCCGACGAAGGTGTACGGCGGCCACGGACCGGACCGTTCGATCGTCAGCAGCTCGTTGTCGTCGAATTGCTGTGCGGCGGACAGGAATTCCGCGGTCTCGTCGTCCTCCACCAAATACGTGGCATTCAGGAGCAGATGCGCGCGCCGCCCCGTGAGCGCGGTCTCGGTGGTAGGACGGTTGTGCCCCGCGACCGCGTACCGGCACAGGGTCCGGAACATTCCGGACGCGGCGAGCTCCGCGGAGGCGAGATCGTTTCGCCCGCGCTGCAAGGTATCCCGGCGCTGACGCAGATAGTCGGCACCGGAAGTCGGGCGCACCGATTCGGTGTCGGGATCGGACGGGCGCAGATATGCCCGCACCCCCCATTCGGCCCGCCCCTCGACCAACGACAATCCCGCGCGGAAATCCTCACCACGCTTGATGAGCAGTCGCCGGACCCCGTCGTCATCGAGGCACAGCACCGCGAGCCGCACCGGGATGACCGGCTTGCCCGCCGCGGCGGCCTCGACCACCGCGTGATGGGTGCGCGCGGCATTCGCGAGCCAGTCGAAATCGTTCAGATTGCGTTGCAGGGCTTCGGCACTGAATTCGGCCAGCGGCACCGAACCGACCACGGCGGTCAATCCTCCGGCCTCCACACAGCGCACCGGTTCCCCGCTCACCCCTCTCGCCTCGGGTGCGGGCGCACCGCCGGCGCGGATCGCGTACACCCAGACGGCAGTCTCATTGTTCATTCTCGATCTCCGATTTCTCGGCCTCCAATTCCGCGAGCCGCCGGCGCAATCGCTCGTTCTCCGAACGGAGTTCGGCATCACCGGCCGCCTCGAGCTCGGCATCGGAACGGCGGTTGAGCCGCGCCGCACCGTCCCCGTCCTCGAGTGCGTGGTCGCCGCGCAGCCACGGATCTCGTTGCCACCAGTCGATTCCCACCTCGCGGGCGGTCTCGAGCGAGGCGATGACCAGCCGCAGCTTGATGGTGAGCAATTCGATATCGAGCAGGTTCACGCGGATATCGCCCGCGATCACCAGCCCCTTGTCGAGCACCCGCTCCAGGATGTCGCCCAGATTGGCCGGTTCGGACCCGCTGCGCGCGGGCCGCGCGGAATAGCGATCGGGCAGCGTCATCTCCGGTCATCCCCGATCGAACACCGCTGACCGCGTCGAATCCGGCTGTAGGACAGCAGCTCTCCGGATTCGGAGAGCTCCAGTCGATACAGCGCCAGCACATCCGCGGAGGACGGGATGTGGGTCTCCTCGAGCACCTCGACCTCGACGGTCCAGCCGGAATCGGTCGGCCGCACCCCGGTCGCGCCGAGCACGGACTGACCCGTGAGCTCGGCGATCACGCGCACGCCCGCCGCGGCGGCGGTCGCGGCCGACAACCGGTCGTCGCCGTCGGCCGCGGACCTTCCCGTGCGTCCCGATCCCCGTGATGTTCCGGAACTCTTCGTCCGGGACCGCTGTTCCTCGGCCATGGCTCTCACTCCCGTCGGTGCAGGGCCCGGTTGAGCACCCGCTGCTCGGCCTCCCGGTATTCGTCCTCGTCCATCTCGCCCGCGGCCCGCCGCCGTTGCAGCTCGTCGAGCTCACGGCGGATGGACGAGGGGCTGTAGAGCTGGCGGTCGGCCTCGTCGGCGATCACCCGGGCGATCGCGACCACCGCTTTCACCGGCAGCACCGGGAGGCTGAGCAGGGTGCCGATCATTGCGATTCCGTCGCTTCGATGGCCAGGAAGTCCCACGCCGCCAGCGGCCCGACAATGCGCATGGTCACCCGGTTCTCCCACTGCTTGCTCAGCAGATCGACGGCGTGCACCAGCTCGTCCTCCTTGTCGAGCGGCACCAGCACCGCCAGGGTGGCGAGCTCCTCCTCATGGGTGGGCGGCCGCAGCACCAGCTCCTCGGTCAGCTGCCGCAGCGCGGACACCATGACCTCGGTGTCGGCCTCGCGCCTGCGCTCGAGCTCGGAGTTGATGATCTCGCCCAGGGCCAGGCTCACATCGCGATTGGCCGCCTCGGGTGTGGTCCGCATGGTCTCGGCCAGCGCCGCGGCCTGCTCGTTCTCCTCCAGGATCTCGCGCAGCACCGTCTGCTCGACGTACTGCCCGGTCACCAGATATTCGGCCGTGCCGCCCAGATCATCGAGCGCGGCGGCGAATCGCTCCGCGTTCGGTTCCAGCAGTCCGGATTCGACGGCCGCCTCGTCCTCGAGCGCCGCGCCGAAACGGATGGGCACCACCGAGGTTTGGCTCACCAGGTCGTCCACGATCCGGGAGTAGCCCTCCAGGTCCTCGGCGCGGTCGAGGGGCTCGTCCAGCGGCACCTCGCTCACCAGCGCCGCGATCTTGCCGTAGGCGACCTTGCGCAGCGGCGCCGGTTTGCGCCCGATGCCCTGCGCGGCTTTGGGTTTCGCCTCGGCGGGCACGATCCCGTAGATCAGCAGGGCGGTATTCGACTGGGCCGAGGGGTTATCCGCGGTGGTCATGACTGGCTCCTCCGGCGCGTGCTCGGCTTCGGCTTGGCTTCCTCTTTCTCCTTGTCCTTGTCCTCACTCTGGCCCTGACCGAGGGCGCCCATGATCTGCTGCCCGGCCGCCTCGATGAGTTCCTTGGCGTCACCGCCGCCCTGGGACAGCGCACCGGAGAGCTGCTTGGTGGCCGACTCGATGGCCTCCTTGGTGGAAGAGGCCTTACCGCCGGAGGCGACGTCCTTGACGACGTCGGGCAGCCCGGGCTTCTGGT
The DNA here is from genome assembly GCF_041154655.1 of Nocardia sp. JMUB6875. Taxonomy (NCBI): domain Bacteria; kingdom Bacillati; phylum Actinomycetota; class Actinomycetes; order Mycobacteriales; family Nocardiaceae; genus Nocardia; species Nocardia sp. JMUB6875. The sequence continues at coordinate 26,698 of NZ_BAAFGR010000055.1, read as the reverse complement.
CCTGCGCGGAGATATCGAGGCGGTTGACGGCCTCGGCGAACCGCAGATAGGTGTCGACACTGGCGATCACGACGCGCGCGTCGATGGTCAGGATCTCGATGCCGACCAACGAGACTCGCACGTACGCGTCGATCACGAGGCCCTTGTCGAGAATCGTGTCGAGCACTTCGGCGAGGCTGCTCGCATTCGGTCTGCCGACGCCGCCACCGCCACCGCGGGGCTGGAGCGCGGTTGTCATCGTGAATCATCTCCTTGTTTGTTGCTCCTATCGGCCGCCTACCCGCTACGACGGTGGGTATGCGCCAAAAGTGGTTTTTGTCAGCCTGTTTCGGTTCGCGATGTCCGGGCTGTTTCGGTGGGCGCAGCCCGGGTAGCCGAGGACCGGGTCGATGCGACGGCCCAGCCATAACGCTCGATCGGAAGGAATTCGACATGAGCGCAACCGACAAGGCCAAGAACAAGGCCGATGAGCTTGCCGGCAAGGCCCAGGAGAAGCTGGGCAAGGTGACCGGCGACGCCGACCGCGAACAGGCGGGCAAGAACCGCCAGGCGAAGGACAACGTCAAGGACGCGGGCGAGAAGGTCAAGGACGCGTTCCGGGATTGATTCCCGAGAACAGGTGCCCCGGGCGTGCGCTACACCCGGGGCACCGCTCCGTCCGCGCGACCGGCGGCGCTGTTTGCGGTCGCCGTGCGCGGGTAGCTGCGAAGCATGATTCCCACACTGATCAGGACCGGTGCTGCCCTCGCGAAAATGTCTCTGGCACTTCCGATTCGTGCCGTGGAAACCAGTTTCGAACTGGCGGGTTCGGGGATCGAGGCGGTGACTCCGGAATCGGTGCGGCGATTGCGCGACGATCTGGTGACACTGGCGGATCTGCACACCGAGCGCACCCAGCGGCGCATCGCGCCCGGTCGCGATCGGGCCGCGGTGGAGGTGCGCGGGCTGACCTCGCCCGAATCCGCCCGCGTACTGGCCGCTTTGGAGGAGCGGCTCGATCAGCTGGGCGTGGTGCGCTGGTGGCGGGTCAATGCCGTGACCGGGCGGGTGGTCGCGGGCCTGGACGACCCCGACGCCGAGCTGCCGCAATTGCTCGACGCGGTCGAAGCGGTGGAGGCCGACACCGCCGTCGACGAACAGACCTGGGACCGGTCGGTCGAGCATCCCGCGGATCGGGAACCGCTGCTGGCGGCCGCGATTCAGCTGACCGCCGATGTGGCCGCCATCGGACTGGCCGCCACCGGCGCGCTGCTGCCCTTCGATGCCCCGGCCCGGCTGCTGCGCGGCGTCGCGCTGCTGGCCGACAATCAACCACGGCTGCGCGAACAGCTGGAGGCGCGGCTGGGCCGGGTGCGCACCGATGTGGTGCTGACCCTGGCGACCGCCATCGGCAGCGCCGCCACGGAGAGCGTGGCGAAGCTGGCCGTCGATGCGGCACAACGAGGTTTCACCTTCCTGGAGGCGAGCAGTTCCTACACCCGATGGGGTGAATGGGAGCGCGAGGTCGCCGGGCACGAGCTGTCCGCGGTCCGGGATCCGCTGCCGCCGCGGGACCGTCCGGTCGCGCTGCCGAACGGGCCGGTGGAACAGGTGGCCGATGAGACGGCGACCGGAAGCCTCTTCGGCACAATGGCTTTCGCGGGCGGCACCCGCTTCTCCGATGCCATCGACTCCCTCGAACTGGGCGCGCCCAAGGCGGCCCGCGCCAGCCGCGAGGCCTTCGCCGCGACCGTATCGAGCACGTTGTCGCGTGCGGGGGTGCTCACCCTGCAACCCGGGGTCTGGCGGCGTCTGGACCGGCTCACCGCCGTGGTCATCGACGGCGAGGCGCTGTTGACCGACCGCCGCGTGGTCCTCGATGCCGAACCGGAACCGGACTGTTCGGCCGCCGATCTGTGGGCCTCCGCCCAGCAGGCGCTCAGAGCGGCTGAGCAGCAATCGGATTCGAGTGACGGCGACCAGCCCCGCCTCGTGCACCAGGGCAGCGGCACGCCGGATCGAGGCATGACGCGCCGACCCGTCTGGCGGGAACTGCGCAGGGGCGAGCGGGTTCTCGGGCGGGTGCTGATCGGCCGCGAGATGGACCGCCGGGCGCAGGCCGTGCTGGAATCCGCGCGCGGGGCGGGGCTGCGCGTCATCCTCTCCGCACACCAGGACCTGCGCGAATTGCGTTCCCTGGCCGATGAATTCGTGCCCGCGGAGGTCTCGCGCAGCAAGCTGGTCGACGATCTGCAGCGCGACGGCCAGGTGGTCGCGGTGGTGGGCGCGCGCTCGTTCAAGGCGCTGGACTGGGCCGATGTCGCCATCGGCATGGCGCGCGGCGAGGACGGTGAGCTGCGGGTGCCGTGGAGCGCCGACGCGGTGTGCCGCGATCTGGCCCAGGTGCAACGCATTCTGGCCGTGGTGCCGCCCGCGCGGCAGGTGAGCGAGCGGGCCCGGGTGCTGGCGCTGTCGGCGACGGCGCTGGGCGGATTGATGCTGGCCGTGACACCGCGCGGCGGGCCCTCCGCGCCGCTGCTGGCCGCCAATGTCGCCGGGCTGCTCAACGGTGCGGCCACCGGCTGGCGTGCCGCGCGGGGCGAGCCCGTCGGCTCGGTCGCGCCGCTGCTGCCCTGGCATGCGCTGGGCGGATCGGAGGTGCTGGACCGGCTGCCGGCGCCCGCACCGATCGACGAGCGCGTCGAGGAGGAGAAGCCTTCGCACCCAAGGCTTGTCGCCCCGCTGCTGCCCGTGACCGATTTCGCCGGGCATGTGCGCCGCGAACTCGCCGACCCGCTCACCCCGCTGCTCGGGGTCGGCGCGCTGGCGACCGCGATCCTCGGATCGTTCTCCGACGCGGTGCTGCTGTCGTCGGTGCTCACCGTGAACGCCATGGTGTCCGCCCTGCAACGCCAGCGCGCCGAGCGCGCCCTGCACGGCATGATGGAGCGCGAGCAGACCGTCGGACGGCTGATCGCCCGCGACGCCCTCGACGACGCCGATCCGGACGAAAACGTCGTTCCCGCAGCGCAATTACGGGTCGGCGACCTCATCGCGCTGCACGCGGGCGATGTCATCCCCGCCGACGGCCGCCTGCTGCGCGCCTACGATCTCGAGGTCGACGAATCCGGGCTGACCGGCGAATCGGTGACCGTCGACAAGGACACCGCCGCGACACCCGGTGCGGTACTGGGGGATCGGACCTGCATGGTCTTCGAGGGCGCGACGGTCGTCAACGGGGACGCCGTGGCCGTCGTGGTCGCCACCGGACGCGACACCCAGGCCGGACGCGCCACCGCCGGTGCGCGGCCGCCCGAGAAGACCGGTGTGCAAGCGCAATTGCGGGAACTGACCGACCGCGCCCTGCCGCTCACCCTGGCCGGTGGTTCGGTGGTCACCCTGCTGGGCGGACTGCGGGGCCAGGTGCTGCGCCGGGCCATCGCCGACGGCGTCGCGGTCGCCGTGGCCGCGGTGCCCGAGGGATTGCCGCTGGTCGCGACGGTGGCCCAGCTCGCGGCGGCGCGCCGCCTCTCACGCTACGGAGTCCTGGTGCGCGCCAGCCGAACCGTGGAGGCGCTGGGCCGCGTCGACACCATCTGCTTCGACAAGACCGGCACCCTGACCCACGGCCGGCTGCGGCTCACCGCGCTCGCCGATACTCACGGGCAATGGGAGCCCGGTGATGATTCACCCGATGCCCGGCGGTTGTTGCGCGCCGCCGCCCGCGCCTGCCCGGACCCCGCCGACGGTCCCGCCCAGCACGCGACGGACCGGGCGGTCCTCGACGCTGCCGGGGAACACCTCGGCGACGACACCCACTCCTGGGATCCCATCGACCAGATCCCCTTCGAATCCAATCGCGGCTACGCGGCCGCCCTGGGCCGAACCCGCAACCGCATGCGGCTGTTCGTGAAGGGCGCGCCCGAGATCGTGCTCCCGCGCTGCCGGGCCCTCCGCGAAACCGACGGCAGCACGGCCGAATTGGACGACGTGCGCCGCGAGGAGGTACGCCGGGCCGTCCTCGAACTGGCGGACCAGGGGCTGCGCGTCCTGGTGGTCGCCCGCCGCGAATTCTCCAGCGCACCCGACGATGTCGAGGACTCGGTCGGCGAGCTGACCCTGCTCGGCCTGCTAGGGCTCGCCGACACACCGCGCCCGCACAGCGTGTCACTGGTTAAAGTCCTGCAGGACAATGGCATCCGGGTCCGCATGATCACCGGAGACCATCCGGTGACCGCCGCCGCCATCGCCCGCGAGCTCGGCATCAGCGCCGACGGCGTCACCACCGGGGCCGATCTGGACCGCCTCGACGATTCGGGGCAGATCGACCTCATCGAACGCAGCGCCGTGTTCGCCCGGGTCAATCCCGAGCACAAGGTGCGCATCGTCGCCGCCCTGCGCCGCCGCGGCCACACCGTCGCCATGACCGGCGACGGCCCCAATGACGCCGCCGCCATCCGGACCGCCGATGTCGGAATCGGCATGGCCGCCGCGGGTTCCGTCGCGGCCCGCAATGCCGCCGATCTGGTGCTCGCCGAGACCGAACCCCTCGCCCTGCTCGACGCCCTGGTCGAGGGCCGCGGCATGTGGCGGCGGGTCACCGACGCGGTGGGAGTCCTGGTGGGCGGCAATGCCGGTGAGGTCGGATTCACCCTCTACGGCACCGCCGTCGGCGGGCAGGCGCCGCTGGGCACCCGGCAGTTCCTGCTGGTGAACATGCTCACCGATATGTTCCCCGCGCTGGCATTGGCGCTGTCCCGCAGCGGATCCGGTGCCGCCGACGACCCGTCGTTGGATGTCGAGGCCCGCGCCGAGCACCGGGCCGCGGAACTGGCCGCGATCCCGCCCGCGCAATTGGGCACCGATCTGCCCCGCGCCCTCGCGATTCGCGGAATCACCACGGCCACCGCCGCTTCGGCCGCCTGGACGGTCGGCCGCTACACCGGCACCCAGCGCCGCGCCGCCACCATCGGCCTGGTCGCGCTGATCGGAGCCCAGTTGTCACAGACTCTGCTGGCCGCGCGCACCAGCCCCCTGATCTGGATCACGACCGTGGCCAGCGGTGCGGTGCTCGGCGGCGTCGTCATGACGCCGGGGGTGTGCACCTATTTCGGTTGCCGCCCACTGGGACCGGTGGGCTGGACCATCGCCCTGAGCTCCGCGGCCGGGGCCGGGGTGGCGGGCGCGGTGCTGTCGTCGCGGCTGGGGCTCACCCGGTAGATCGCGTAGGCCGCGCGGATGACCGGCTGGGCGACATTGCGGACCGGGACGCCTCCGGGCGTCTCGCCGTGCTCGGTGCCCGCGTGCGCGTGGCCGTGCAGGGCCAGATCGGTCCCTGCGTCGTCGATGGCCTCGGCCAGCAGGTAGGAACCCAGGAAGGGGTAGATCTCGCGCGGTTCGCCGCGCAGGGTGTCGGGCACGGGGGAGTAGTGGGTCAGCGCCACCTTGACATCGGTGTGCAGGCTGCCCAGACCGGAACGCAGCGAATCGGCGAGAGTCGCCGTCCGGCCGATGAACTCGCGCATCATGCGCTCACCGAACGCACTGCCCGAATGCCCGGCGAAACCGCCGCCGAAGCCGATCGTGCCCGCGATGCCCAGCGATTCGCCGCCGGCGTCGATGGTGGCCGTGGTCCCCTCGAGCACCAGAATGCCGTGATCGCAGAGGATTTCGGCGATCTGTTCCGGGACATCGCCGTGATGATCGTGATTGCCGAGCACCGCCACCACCGGGACGCCGAGGTCGGCGAACTCCGTCCCGACGATCCGCGCCTCCTCGACGGTGCCGCAGCGGGTCAGATCCCCGGCCAGCAGCAGCACATCCGCGCGCTCGGGCAGATCCGCCAGCGCGGGACGGAACAGGCCCCGGGACTCGTCCCCGAGGTGTACGTCGCCGACCGCCGCGATCCTCATTCGCCCGGCGCTTCCACGCTGAGGTTCTCCACCAGCCGCGGCGGGCCCGGTTCCAGCACCTGGATTTCGTTGTGCACGGCGAAGCCCGGAAGCGCCTCGCGGACCACGGCTTCGATGTGCTCGCGGGCCTCGTCGCTGTGCACCCGGCCGGCCAGCGACACGACCAGGCCGCTCACCATCACCTCGATGCCGAGTTCGGCGGTGCGCGCGTCCTCGTGCAGGACGCGCCGCAGCCGGGCGATGAGATAGTCGGCGCTGTGGTTCATCGGGGGGACTCCTCGATCACGTTCAGATCGGCCAGCAGGCCGAGAAAGGCTCGGGCATAGGGCGAATGGGAGGTCTGCTCGATCACCGACGGCCAGTCGACCTGTTCGCGCAGATCGCGGGCGATGCGCAGCAGCGGACTCAGATCCAGGCGGTGGGCGTCGAAGACGAGCAGCTTGTCGACCATCAGATCGGTGCCGCTGATCACCGGCGCGACCGTGGGACCGATGCGCATGACCTCGGCGCGGTCGAGCATCTCGTCGGTCACATCTCGATAGTTGGGGCGATAGATCAGATCCACGAGCGTGTCGTCGGAGTAGGCCTTGGTGAGCCAGTCCTCCGGCGGCTCGGCCAGCCGTAAACCGCCGCGCACCAGCGCCGTTCGCGCGCGGCCGATGTCATCGGGCTTGATGAACAAGTCCACGTCGTGGTCGGAGATGGGTCCGCCGCGCGCGTAGACCGCGCAGCCGCCCGCCACCGCGAAGCGGATATCTGTGTCCGCCAGGGTGTTCACCGCGGGGGTGAGCGCGTGCAGCAGTTGGTCGATGGTGGCGGCCATGCGGTTGTGTCCAGTTCTCGCCGAGGCGGTCAGTCCTTGCCGAGCACTCAGTCCTTGCCGAGGGCGCGGGCCAGCTGCGCCTTGCTCATGCTGGAGCGGCCCTTGATATTGCGCTGTTTGGCCTCGTTGTAGAGCTGATCGCGGGTCGGCCCCTTGCTGCCCGTGTGCGAACGCTGCCCGCCGCGCTGCTGCGGCGACTTGTCCTGCACGGACGTGCGGCTGGCGGTCTTGGTCTGCCCAGCCTGTGCGCGGTTCTTGTTGACGGTACGTGCGGCGATCTCCTTCGCCCGGCGGGTGCTCTCGCCCCGGTCCTCGGCGGATTCCTTGACGTGCTCGTACTGTCGCTCCTGTTTGTCTGTCCATTCCTTGGGCATGGCCTCGCGATACCCGGTGCCATGGGCAGCAAACGTGCGCCCGCTCAGCGCAGGACCGGGAGCACTTCCTTCTCGTAGACCTCGAAGAAGCCGTTGAGATCGGGGCCGATCTGCTGGATGTACAGCTCGTCCACTCCGGCGTCGACGAACTCCCGCAACTGCGTCATGTGCAGATCCAGATCCGGTCCCGAGGCGATGCTCGTGGCCACCGCGCGCTGGCTGACCAGCTGCGTGGCCGCCTCGAAATCGGCCGGGCGGGGCAGGGTTTGGCCGAGCTGCCCCGGCAGCAGATCGGTGGCCCACAGCCGTTGCGCGTATTCCAGGCCGCTGTCCTCGTCGGGGGACCAGCTCACCTTCGTGCCCGCCTGCACCGGTTTGTCCCCGCCGCCTTCGGTACGGAACAACTCGACCAGATCCTTGTCGGGCATGGCGGTGCAATAGCCGTCGCCGATGCGGGCGGCCAGTCGCGTGGACATCGGGCCGAAACCCGACAGGTAGATGGGGACCGGTTCCTCGGGCAGCGTGTAGATCCGCGCGTCCCGGACCTGATAGAACTCGCCGTCGTGATTGACCATCCCACCCAGATGCAGGCGCCGGATCAGCCCAACGGCCTCCTCGAGCATGCGCAGCCGGGTGGGCGCGTTGGGCCAGGGATCGCCGAAGATGTGTTCGTTCAACGCCTCACCGCTGCCGACGCCGAGCACGAACCGGCCCTCGCACTGCACGGCGGCCGTCGCGGCGGCCTGGGCGATGATCGCCGGATGAATGCGCAATAGCGGGCAGGTGACCGCGGTCGTGATCGGGAGCGCGACCGCCTCCGACAGCGCGCCGATGGCGCCCCACACGAACGGGCTGTTGCCCTGGGCGTCGTTCCACGGATGGAAGTGGTCGGAGATCCACAGGCGTTCGAACCCGGCCTGTTCGGCGCGGCGCGCCTGGTCGACGAGTTCGCGCGGACCGAACTGTTCACTGGACAGGAAGTATCCGATGGTGACCATGCCGGGCGGTTACCCGGGCGATGCCGTGGTAATCGCTGAGCGTGGTACCGGAATCTGTGCTGCGCCAGCCGCACGTGCTGCGGGAGTACGCGTTGCTGGCCGACGGGGAGCGCGGTGCGCTGGTCGGCCCGCGCGGCGATATCTCCTGGCTGTGCGTGCCCGGCTGGGACAGCGACGCGATCTTCCACGCCCTGCTCGGCGGATCCGGCGTCTACGCGGTGACGCCGGTGGACCGCTACGTCTGGGGCGGGTACTACGACGACGGCAGCCTGATCTGGAATTCCCGATGGACGACGAGTTCGGCGATCATCGAATGCCGTGAGGCGCTCGCGTTTCCGGGCGACCGGCACCGGGCGGTGCTGCTGCGGCGCATCCGCGCGGTGCGGGGTGACGCGCAGGTCGAGGTGGAACTCGCGCCCGCGGCGGGCTTCGGGACCGAGCCGGTGACCGATATCCACCACGAGCATCGGGTGTGGGAGGCGCGCGCCGGGGACCTCCGGCTGCGCTGGACCGGCGCCGCGGAGGCGGTGCTGCACGACGACGAGTCGGGACCGGCCTGGCGGCTGCGGCTGCGGGTGCCCGAGGGCGACTGCCACGACCTGGTGCTCGAGCTGTCCGACCGGGCGCTGCCGGACATTCCGGAAGACGCCGACAGTGCCTGGACCGCAACGGAATTCAGCTGGAAGACGGCGATGCCGACACTGACCGGCGGCGCCGCCCCGCGCGATACCGCCCACGCCTACGCGGTGCTGCGCGGCATGACCGGCGCCAGCGGCGGCATGGTCGCCGCGGCCACCACCAGCCTGCCCGAACGCGCCGAGCAGGGCGGCAATTACGACTACCGCTACGTCTGGATCCGGGATCAGTGCCTGGCCGGGCAGGCGGTGGCGGCCGCGGGACCGCACGCGCTGCTCGACGACGCCGTGCGGTTCACCGCCGCACGGCTGCTCGCCGACGGGCCGAAACTGATGCCCGCGTACACCATGTCGGGTGATCCGGTGCCGCGGACCCGGACGGTGTCCGCGCCCGGCTATCCGGGTGGCGGTGTCGCGGTGGTGGGCAATCGCGTACGCGATCAGTGGCAACTCGATGTCTTCGGCGAGGCGCTGCTGCTGTTCGCCGCGGCGGCCCGCTGGGATCTGCTCACCGAGAGCCACCGCCGCGCCGTCGGCATCGCCGTGGATGCCATTGCCGCACAGCATGATCGGCCCGACGCCGGAATCTGGGAGATCGACGACGAGCGGTGGACCCATTCCCGGCTGGTGTGCGCGGCCGGGCTGCGCGCGGTCGCCGCGAACCGGGCCACCGGCGCGGACCTGGCCCGCTGCACCGCCCTGGCCGACGGGCTGGTCGCCGAGGCGGCCGCCACCTGCGTGCATCCGACCGGGCGCTGGCAGCGCTCGCCGCAGCATCCGGAGGTGGATGCGGCGTTGCTGCTGCCCATCATTCGCGGTGCGCTGGCCATCGACGATCCGCGCAATCGCGCCACCTTCGACGCCGTGCACCGCGAATTGTCCACCGACTACTACGTGTATCGATACCGGCGCGACGCGCGCCCGCTCGACCAATCCGAGGGCGCGTTCCTGCTGTGCGGCTTCGCCATGTCCATGGCCGCCGCCGAACTCGGCCTGCCCGTCACCGCGGCCCGCTACTTCGAACGCAATCGGGCCGCGTGCGGGACGCCGGGCCTGTTCGCCGAGGAATTCGATGTCACCCAACGCCAATTGCGCGGCAACCTGCCGCAGGCCTTCGTGCACGCGCTGATGTTCGAGGCCTCGACCCGGGCCGCGCGGCCGGGACAGTGGGCGCATCCGCACCAGGAATCGCGCCCGGGAAGGGACCCATCGTGACCGATACCGCGAAAACCGTTGTGATCACCGGCGCCAGCGCCGGCATCGGCCGGGCCGCGGCCCGCTGCTTCGCCGCCCGCGGCGACCGGGTGGCCCTGCTCGCGCGCGGGCGCACCGGACTGGCCGCGGCGGCCGAGGAGGTGCGCGCCGCCGGGGGTACGGCGCTCGAAATACCCACGGACGTCGCCGATTACGAAGCCGTCGACGCGGCGGCGACCCGCGTCGAGGACGAACTGGGCGCCATCGACGTGTGGGTGAACTCCGCCTTCACCTCGGTGTTCGCGCCCTTCGAGCAGATCGATCCCGAGGAGTTCCGCCGGGTCACCGAGGTCACCTATCTCGGTTCGGTGCACGGCATCCGGGCCGCGCTGCTGCGCATGCGCGCCCGCGACCGGGGCGCGATCGTGCAGGTCGGCTCGGCGCTGGGGGACCGGTCGATCCCGCTGCAATCGGCGTACTGCGGCGCCAAGCACGCGGTGAACGGACTGGTCGAAGCCGTGCGCGTCGAGCTGCTGCACGAGCACAGCAATGTGCACATCACCGTCGTCCAGGCGCCCGCGGTCAATACCCCGCAGTTCTCCTGGGTGCTGTCGCGCCTGCCCCGCAAGCCGCAGCCGGTGCCGCCCATCTACCAGCCCGAGGTGGTCGCCCGCACCCTGGTGTTCGCCGCGGATCATCCACGGCACAAACAGTATTGGGTCGGCGCCAGCACCGTCGGCACCGTCCTCGCCCAGCGCCTCGCGCCCCGCCTGCTGGACCACTACCTGGCCCGCACCGGCTACGGCTCGCAGCAGACCGACGCCGCCGCGCGCCACGGCGCGAACAACCTCTGGACCCCGCTCGACGGCCCCGACGGCATCGACTACGGCGCACACGGCGAATTCAACGGCCGAGCCCACGCCCACAGCCCCCAGGCCTGGCTCGCCCGCGCGCTCACCTCGCTCGGTCGCTCCGGCAAAATGATTCTGCTCGCGGCTTCCCTCGCCGCGGCCCTGTTCGCGGGCGGATGCGCCAACAGCACCGCCCCCGGCGTGCCCGGAACCGGCGCACCGGATCAGAACTCCGGCGGGCCGACGGTGACTGCCGATTCGGCGAAACAGTTGTGCGACATGATCTCTCCGCACATCGACACCTGGCGGTCCGAGGATCCCGGCGCGGGCCGACTGTCCCTGAACAGCACCGTGCAGGACTGGGCACTGCGCAACAACGGGGTCAATTTCGCGATCATGCGCAACCGGTCGCTCATCGACACGGTGATGAAGCAGCAGTGCCCTGACGTCCACGACGCCGCCGTCCAGGCCTTGCGCCTACCCGACCTGGCCTCCGGCTTGGCCGGATTCTGATCAAACTTCTCCGGGGTGTGGGCCGCGCGGATGGCCGATCCGCGCGGCCCGGGGGCCACGGTCCGGCCGAGCAGGCGAGCGGGGGAGGCCGGACCGTGGCGGTCGTGGGGTCAGGCGGGGACGATCGACGTGCGGCGACGCCAGACTCGGTGGCGGGCAAGGACTTCGCAGAACATCTCGATGAACTTCTCGGGTACGCGGTCCCCGGCGGCCGAGGTGAGGACCACCCCGTTCTCGGCGGCCAGCTCGGTGTCGAGGGGCAGCTGCCCGGTGATACCGGCGGTGCGCAGCACGGTGAGGCCCGCGCCGAAGCCGCCGACGGGCTTGGCGTGTTTGAAGGCCTCGAGGACGAAGTGCACAGCCGCGCCGGTGCGCACCAGGGTGTCGGCGGCGTCGGGTCCACCGGCGACTATCACGCCGTCGTAGAGGACCGAGGACACCGTCGGCAGCCCCCGGTGGACCGGGAGCGTCTCCTTGGTCTCGCCCTGTTCTGTGAGCGAACCACCGTGCGGGGCAACCACTTCCGCGACGACGCCGCGATCGGCGAGCCAGGCCCGCACGCTGCGGATCCCGACCGCGTCCGCGCCGTCGGCGGTCAGGATCGCGATCTTGCGGGTCTCCACCGTGCCGACCGCCTTGGTCAGCTGCGACAGTGCGGGCGAGATGACCCCGTCCGACACCTCCGAGCCGGTGGTGAGCGCGGGCAGGCCGAGCTCGGCCGCCACCCGCACCGCCAGATCCGGATCGACGCCGGCGAGCCGTTCGAGCACCCGGATCCGGATGGCCGGGCGCTGCACCTTGCCCAATTCGAAGGCGAAGGCGGCGACGATATGGTCGGCCTCGGGTTCGGACATGCTGCGCCAGAACATCCGCGGCTGCTTGTAGTACTCGCGGAAGGATTCCGCGCGCTGCCGAATCGGCGCGCCGTACAACGGTTCCGCGTAATGGCGCATGTTCCCGTCCCCGGCGATCATCGGGCAGCCCCCGCCGATGGTGTTCTTCGTGTAGGCGGCCTCACCGCGCGGGATCTCATGCTGGCCGTATCCGTCCTGTTGATGGTTGCGCACGTCGGCGACCGGTCGATTGATCGGCAGCTGCGCGAAATTCGGTCCGCCCAAACGGATCAGCTGGGTGTCGAGATAGGAGAAGTTGCGCAGCTGCAGCAGCGGATCGTCGGTGAAATCGATGCCGGGCACCAGGTTGGCGGTGTGGAAGGCGACCTGCTCGGTCTCGGCGAAGAAGTTGTCGGGATTGCGGTCGAGCACCATGCGCCCGACCGGCCGCACCGGAACCTGTTCCTCGGGAACGAGTTTCGTCGCGTCCAGCAGATCGAAGTCGAACCCGAACTCCTGCTCCTCGGGAATCAGCTGCACGCCCAGCTCCCACTCGGGGTAGTCATCGGCCGCGATGGCATCCCACAGGTCGCGCCGGTGGAAGTCCGGATCATGGCCCGCGATCTGCTGGCACTCGTCCCACAGCAGCGAGTGCACACCCAGTTTCGGTGTCCAGTGGAACTTCACGAAGGTGGCCGCGCCGTCGCGATCGATCAGCCGGAAGGTGTGCACGCCGAAGCCCTGCATCATCCGGTAGCTGCGGGGCAGCGCGCGGTCCGACATCAGCCACAGGATGGCGTGCAGCGTCTCGGGCTGCTCACCCACGAAATCCCACAGCGTGTCGTGCGCCGACGCGGCCTGCGGAATCTCGTTGTGCGGCTCGGGTTTCACCGCGTGCACGAAATCGGGAAACTTGATGCCGTCCTGGATGAAGAACACCGGGAAGTTGTTGCCGACCAGATCGTAATTGCCCTGGGCGGTATAGAACTTGGTCGCGAACCCGCGCACGTCCCGGACCGTGTCGGCCGAGCCGCGCGAACCCGCGACCGTCGAGAAGCGTACGAAGACAGGTGTTTTCACGTCGGGATCGATGAGGAATCGGGCCGTGGTGTACTGCTCGAGCCAGCCGGTGTAGGGCCGGAAGTACCCGTAGGCCCCCGCGCCGCGGGCATGCACCACGCGCTCGGGAATGCGCTCGTGGTCGAAATGCGTGATCTTCTCGCGCGCATGGAAGTCCTGCAGCAGGCTGGGCCCGCGCTCACCGACCTTCAGCGAGTCGTCGGTGCTGTCGACCCGGACGCCCTGCTGGGTGGTCAGATAACCGGTCCGGCGGTCGACCCGATGCGAATCGAGCTGCCGCTGTTTGGGGTTCGGTGCGTCATCCATGCGGGCTCCTCTCGTTGCGGTGGTACCGCCATACCCTCACGCCGGGGGACTACACCTCAGCGTGGGTCGGAGCCGATGGGAGGCCCGGGGGACTGTTTTCTCAATCCCGCAGGGCCGATCTCTCAATCGCGCAGGGCCGCTTCGCGTAGCCCGCTGAGAGTCTTGCTCAGAATCCGGGAGATATGCATCTGCGAGACGCCCAGATGCGCGGCGATCTGCGCCTGGGTCCGCCCCTCGAAGAAGCGCAGTACCAGCACTTCCCGCTCCCGGTCGGGTAGTTCCTGCAGATGCGGTCGAACCGCCATGTACTGCTCGACCAGCTCGTAGTTGGGTTCCTCCTCGCCCAGGGCGTCCAGCAGCGACAGCGGTGCGTTCTCACCGCCGTCGGGCATCGCGGCCTCGAGCGAAGAGCTCTGATAGGCATTGGCCGCCAGCATGGCCTGCGTGACCTCGGCCCGATCGACCTCCATTTCGGCGGCGATCTCGCGGGCGGTCGGCATGCGGCCCAGGCGCTGCGCCAATTTCTCGATGGTGGTGCCCAGCCGCAGCTGGATCTCCTTGATCCGGCGCGGCACCCGCACGGCCCAGGTGCCGTCGCGGAAATAGCGCCGCACCTCACCCATGATGGTGGGCACCGCGAAGGACAGGAATCGCGATCCGCGGGTCACGTCGAAGCGGTCGATGGAGACGACCAATCCGACCCGCGCCACCTGCAGGAGATCCTCATACGGTTCGCCGCGGCCGGAGAACTTGCGCGCTATGTGCTCGGCGAGGGGTAGGCAACGACGGATAGCCTCCTCGCGTAGCCGGTCTTGGCTCGGGTCATTGCGGTGGACCGCGACTGCCAGTTCCTTGAGCAGTGGCTCGATATCGTCGTAACTGTCACCCGTCATCGTCCTCACTCCGTAGTCGGCTCAGGTGCACTGTTACGGGGTACCCATTCAGGACGGGATCGAACGCGCTTATCGTGGATTCCATCGAATCTGTCAAGGTCTCCAGGAATTCCCTGCCGAAACTGTTACCCTCCAAGGCCCCGTCGGTTTCCAGTACGGACGCCACCTCCACGGTGATGCCCTGCGCGTCGTAGCGGAACGCGCAATCCACCGACGCCCCCGGCACCGCCGAAAGGATCATCGAGGTGGCCACCTCGTCCAGGGCCACCCGCATGTCGATCACCATGTCGATGGTGAAATCCGCGGTGAGCATGACGGTTTCGGCCAGCGCGCGCAGCATCGACAGCTGCCCCATGCGCGCCGGAACCCGCAGCTCCAGTTCTCCCGACCGGGCCTGCAGCTCCGATTCGGCACCGTCGATGTACCTGTTCACCTTTCTATCGTGCAACACACCGACACCCGGTAGTCCATTACTCCGGGTTCGGTTTCCCCTCGGCGGTTTCGTCATCGTCTACCACCGTCCGAATCAATTTCTCCGCGATCAGGTTTCGTTGGCCGCGTACCCAATCCGACTCGGGAGTAACACGGCAGGTCAAACCTCGTGCACGCGCTCGTGCACGGTGAGCAGCAAATGGTCGAATCGCGAGCGCAGCGCCGCCGCCGCGTCACCGAGTGAACGCAACTCCTCCACCAACTGACCGGCCAGTAGCCGCAGTTTGGTGTTGGTCTCCTGGGAGCGCCAGATCAGGACGCGAAATGCCTGTTCGGCGTCGATTCCGTAGGTCACCATCAACGCGCCCTTGGCCTGCTCGATGACCGCGCGCGCGGCGTACAGCTCGGGCAGGGTCTCGTTGAGCACCTCTTGGCGTTCCTCGGCCATCGCCTCGGTCACGTCGATGTAGTAGCCGACGGTTCCGATGACCCGGCCCTCGTCGTCGCTCATGGTGTCACCGACCACGATGACCTCGTGCACCTTGCCCTTGGTGTCCACGATGCGGTGCCGGCTCGAGAACGGCTCGCCGGTCTCCACCGACCGGGCCAGGATGGACGCGACCTGTTCCCGGTCGTCGGGGTGCTTGTGGGCCAGCAGCAGCTCGGTGGTGGGATGCACCGTGCCGGGCCGGTGCCCGTGCATCTCCGCCACCTCGTCCGACCACTCCCAGCGCTGATCGGCGAACCAGAAGCGGAAGCTGCCCACACTCAGGGCGTCGCGGTTGCCCAGAACCTGCTCGAAGGCCCGCGAGTCGTCCTCGGATGCGTTCACGCCCGTTGTCACAATCCGAGTATCCGCTCACGGGCCCCGCGGTACGCGCGAAACCGCGTCGCAGTGGCCGAATATGCTGTGCCACTGCGGTTTCGCGCGCGACCGCCGAGTGGTGAGACACCTCGGTTTCGAGTGCCGTCACCACGTCCTCCAGTCTCACGACCGCTGCGACACCACGGCCCGCTCGGCCCGCGCCCGCGCACCGGTTACCTCCAGCGCCCGTTCGATCTGACGGCTGCGGGTCAGCAGCTGGATCTCGATATCGGCGGCCCCGGCCCGGTCGATGGCCTCGGCCAGGACGGCGGCATTGCGCAGACTCAGGAATCGGGCGCGACGCAGGTCGACGACGACCTGCGGGCCGCCGCCGGAGATGGCGAAGTCCAGCGCCCGGCGGAAGTCGGCGAGCCCGGTGATATCCAGCTCGCCGTCGACCTGCACGACCACGCAATCCGGCGATTCGACGCGGTGGGTGCGGGCATGGCCGTTGGTGCGGGGATTGCCTTCGGGGCGGACCTTGGGGGGAGAAGCCCCGGGCGTCGGCGTGACCGGAGGAATCTCCTCCGCAAAACGACCGGGCACAATCGAAATCGTTGACATAACCAGCCTCCCGAAAAAGGGCGGCTGCGTTCTCAACCTAATCCCAGTCTTGCACGGGGAAGGTCTGGACGGCCACCTTCTACCCGCAATGATTTTCAGCCGGCCTGCCCTCGGCGTTGCCGCCACGGGTGCAGCAACCACACCCAAAGGAACAGGCAGGCGGCCGAAACGCCCACCACCGCGGCCGCGATGCCGCCCGCGACGGTGTCGAAGATGAGGATCGCGACACCGGTCAGCGCCAGGCCGAGCAACCCGAGACCCGCGAACGCATAACGGTGCGCCGCGATGACCACCTTCGCGATCCGGTGTCGGCGGAACAGCATTCGATGCGCGGCCACCGGCGCGATCAGGCACACCGTCGCACCGATCGAGGCGGCGACCGTGCCCAGGTACAGCCAGCGCATCGACGGCGACAGCGTGGTGAAGCGGTTCTGGAACGGCAGCGTCAGCAAAAAGCCGGTGAGCAGCTGCACTCCGGTCTGGACCACCCGCAGCTCCTGGATGAGGAAATTCCAATTGCGGTCCAGCTGTTCGTCTTTGG
Source organism: Nocardia sp. JMUB6875 (assembly GCF_041154655.1). Classification (NCBI taxonomy): domain Bacteria; kingdom Bacillati; phylum Actinomycetota; class Actinomycetes; order Mycobacteriales; family Nocardiaceae; genus Nocardia; species Nocardia sp. JMUB6875. Next base: position 9,905 of record NZ_BAAFGR010000055.1, on the reverse strand, counting down.
TCTCGGTGCGGCCGTCGCGGGCCGGAGCTGCGCCGATTTGTTCGATGGGCGGCATGGTTCCACCTCTTTCTCCGGGGTTCGGCTCGCATACCCGGGTTTCAGCACCGGTATGCCGGGAACTGCGGGACTGTCACAACCGCCCTACCAAAGGGGTTCTCATGCTCATCCTGGGCTTGATCCTGCTGATCTGCGGGATCATCTTCGGCATCCCGATCCTGACCACCATCGGCATCATCCTGATGATCGTCGGCGCGGTCTTCTGGATCCTCGGCGCGGCCGGGCGTCCGATCGGCGGCCGTACGCACTATTACTGATTCCGCTTCTCCCGGAAAGGAATACACATGTTCCGACGTGTGGGATATCCACTGCTGGCCACCGCCTTCATCGTGGACGGGGTCGAGACCCTGACCAATCCGGAGACGCGCGTGAAGTCCGCGAACACCCTGGTGCAGCGGGGCCAACGGGTCCTGCCGGACCGGGTGGCCGGCAATCTGCCCTCCGACCCGGCGCAGGTGGTGCGGGCCACCGCCGCGATCCGGGTCGGCGGCGGCGTGCTGCTCGCGCTGGGTAAGGCGCCCCGGCTGGCCGCTCTGGTGCTGGCCGCCACCACCGTTCCGGTCGCGCTCATCGAGCACGACTTCTGGAACGAACCCGATCGGGAGCGCCGGGTCGCGGCGCGGACCGCGTTCCTGCGGGACGCGGGCCTGCTCGGCGGCCTGCTCATCGCCGCCTCCGACACCCGTGGCAAGCCCTCGCTGGGCTGGCGCGCCCGTCGCGCCGCGCGCCGGACCCGGGACCACGCTTCGGCCACCGAGCTCGCGGAGAACCTCGCCGCCCATGCCCCCGCGGTGTGGGAAGCGGTGCGCGACAAGGGCGGACAGCTCGCCGAGACGGCGCGCGAACAGGGTGGGCATCTCGCCGAGGTCGCGCGCGACAAGGGCGGGCAGGTCGCCGAGGTCGCCCGGGACAAGGGCGGCCAGGTCGCCGAGGTCACCCGCGAGAAGGGCGGGCAGCTGGCCGAGACCGCGCGCGACAAGGGCGGACAGTTCGCGGAAACCGCCCTTGACAAGGGTGGTCAGCTGGCCGAGATCGCTCGCGATCGCGGTGAGCAATTGGCGGAGGTCGCGCGCGACAAGGGCGGTCACCTGGCCGAGGCCGCTCGCCACCGTGGCGAGTACGCGGCCGAGGTCGCGCGTGAGCGCCGGAAGGTCGCGCGGCGTCGTGCCCGCGAATACGCCGCGCGGGTGCAGCCGGACTGATTCCGGCCGCACCCGCGCACGGATGGACTATCGGGTCATTCCTGTGAGATCGCTTCCACGACCTCACCGGAGGCCCGATTTTCCAATGCCCGGGCGATATCGGCCTGGGCGATGATGCCCACCAGCTCCGTGCGGTCCAGCACCGGGATCCGCCGGATCTGATGCTCGGCCATCAGCCGCACCACCTGATCCACATCGTCGTCGGCCTGCGCCACCACCGGCACGCCCTCGGCCAGGTCCCCGGCCTTCAGACCGATCGGATCCTTGCGCTGCGCCACCACTTTCACCACGATGTCGCGGTCGGTCAGCATGCCCTTGAGCTTGTTGTCCTCGCCGCAGATCGGGAGTGCCCCGACCTCGAGCTCGACCAGCTTGCGCGCGGCGTCGAGCACGCTGTCGCTGGATCGCACGCATTGACACTCCGGTGTCATGATGTCGCGCGCGGTCAGCTTCTCGTGTCCTACGATTGTCATCTCCGTTGTCCTCCTTTATTTTTCGAGCCCCGGATAGGAGTCGGGCCGGGTGGAAGATCCCACCCGGCCCGGCTCTCTCCGACTAGCTCCGCACCACCGCGGCGGCAGTTGCCGCCGCGGCCGCGCTAGGACTTGCCGCCGTGACTGCGGTGGCCGCCCTGGGCCTTCGCCGCGGTCGGTTGGGCCGCGGCGCCCTTGCGGCCGGCCTCGCGCGGGTCGGCCCCGTGCTCGGCGCCGAAGCTGCCGCTGCTGGCCTTACCGCCCTTGCTGGCCTGTTCCGCGGTATCGGGCCGGTTGCCGAACTGGCCCGGGTTCTTCGGGTCCGGCATGGCGAAACCTCCTTCAGGGATCTGAATTTCGACTGTGGGCGCGAACTGCGCGGGCCCACGTCCCAGCCCTACCCGCGCCCCGGCCGGGTATTCAGCTATCCGGCGACAAATTCGAATCCGCGGGTTTCCAGTCCGGTACCGGTCCGGGCCCGTACATGACGGTCTCCCACCACTCCTGCAGCGGGCTGGGTTCGGGCCAGACGGCCGCGGCCCGGCCGTCGGCGCGGTGTTGTCGGCCGCGGGCGTGTTCGCCGCGACCCCTGGCTCTCTGCGTCATTGGATATCACTGCCCTCGATGAAGTTGTCGATGCCCCTCGAGGCATCGTCAATGCCCTTGTCGTACAGATCGATTCGATTGCGGACGGTGGCGATGGCGGCGCCGCCATTCGAGTGCGAGCACCGCCGTGCCCGCCAGACACAGCAGGGCGCAGGCGATTCCGGCCACCAGCGCCCAACCGGCGAAGCCGTAGCCGCCGGCGACGAGCGCCAATGCCAGGGCCACCACGCCGAGCAGCCAGAGCACGACGCCGACCATATTGACGCCGTCCTCGATGCCCTCGTCCTCATGCATGCGCGGTGATTGCTGGTTCTCGGTCATGACCGGCCTCCTCTCCGATACCCCGAAAAGCGAAGGGCCGGTGCCGTCTTCGGCAGCCGGCCCATTCGACGATCAGGCGTCGCCGCTCTGGCGGCGCCAGTCCCGGAGCGCGTCGCGAATGCGGTCGAAGACCGCCAGCGGCGGGCCCACCAGTAGGTTGGCCGCCGCGGATTCGCCGAAACCGGGATGCGGACGGGTGGGTGCGAGCGCCTCGGCGAAGCGGACGACGCTCGCCAGGCGGACCCGCTCCTGCGGGGAGGCGTGGACGAGCAGCTGGCCGAACTCCTCCTTCTCCTCCAATTCCGCGTGCTCGACCACCTTCTCGGCGAACTCGCGGAACTTGGCGTCGAATTCGGCGTGATCCACGCCGAGCCCGGCGAGCTCGGACAAGACGTGTTTGGCCTCGTCCTCCTCGTGCAGGCGGCTGTCGACGATCTCGTCGGCGACCTTGTGCATGCGGGCCGCTGGGTGCACGACCTCCTCCTCGGCGGCCTCGTGGACCGCGAGCAGCCGCACCAGATCGTCGAAGACGCGCTGTTTGTCGGCTCCGGTGGAGGTGCGCACCGATTCCAAGGCGTTCTTGATCTGACCGTGCTGCGCGAGCAGCAGGTCGATCACATCGGTGCCGTTCTCGGCAGCCATGAGCGAGCGCCCCTTACCAGTTCTGCTGCGCGCGCTGGCGCTTTTCTTCGGCCGCGGCCTGGGCCCGGTCCTTCTCGGCCTGGGCTTCCTTCTTGGCGGCATCACGCTGAGCCTCCGCCTTGTCCTGCTGGGCGCGGCCCTCCTCGCGCAGATTCTCGTTGCCGAGGACGGTGCCCGCGGCCTCCTTGACCTTGCCCTTGACTCCCTCGACGACGCCTTCCGCGGCTTCGCGAGGACCGGTCTTGTCGTGCTCGGACATGGGATGTACCTCCCCTATCGATTACTGGGACATCCCGGACCTACCCGCGAGTTCGAAGCCGAAACGGCTACCACCCCAGCCTGTTTCGTCACACCGTTTGACCGGCGGCGTACCGGGCATTGCCAGGCCGAAGGATCCCGGCGCCACGCCGCAGGATCTGTTTTCCGAGGAGGAAAGCTCATGAACCGCCGATACCGACTGTCCCTGGTGGTCGCGGCCCTGTGCTCGACGGTCCTGCTCGGGGCCTGCGAACAGGCCAAGGAGATCACCAACAAGGGCGGCAATACGCCGTGCAGCGAATTCACCACGCAGGACGAGAACACCCAGCGCATCACCGTGCGCAAGTATCTGGAGCAGGACACCAAGGTGACCCCGACGCCCGATGCGAATCAGGTGGACGCGTCCATCGCCGCCATCGATCTGATGTGCCGGGCGCAGGCCAATCCGGATACGCCGATCCGCGAGGCGGATCTGACCGGAATTCTCGTGCCCAAGAAGTAGCAGGCGAAAAGTAGGGCCTCCGGGTCAAGCGTCCTCTCGCCGTTGAGAGGCACGTCGCCGTTGACGGTGCCCGGCCCGGTGGCCGTGGTCTGATGGATCAGGTTTCCCTGGTCGGAATGAATTCCTGGGCCTTGGTTTTCGCGCCCTGGGCGATCAGATGCCAGCCGCCGGGATCGCCCTGCAGCACCGCCTCGGCGGTCGCCTTCATCTGCTCCCAGGTGGCGTGCGGCGGGATCGGCGGGACCTCCGGATCGGTGTGGATGTCCAGCAGCATCGGACGGTCCGCGGCCAGCGCGGCCCGCCAGGCGGAGGCCACCGACTCGCCGTCGTCGACCTCGAGCGCGGCCAGGCCCGCGGCGCGGGCGACCTCGGCGTAGGAGATCTCCGGAAGGGTCTGGGACTGCTCGAATTTCGGTGCGCCGCCCATCGCGCGCATTTCCCAGGTGACCTGGTTGAGGTCATTGTTGTGGAAGACGCACACGATCAGGCGCGGATCGGACCAGCGGTCGTGGTAGCGGGCGATGGTGAGCAGTTCGGCCAGCCCGTTCATCTGCATGGCCCCGTCGCCGACCAGCGCGATGGCGGGCCGGTCGGGATTGGCGAACTTGGCGCCGATCGCGTACGGCACGCCCGGTCCCATGGTCGCCAGCGTGCCCGACAGGGAGCCGCGCATCTCGCTGTGGAAGCGCAGGCAGCGCGCGTACCAGTTGGTGGAGGAGCCGGAATCGGCTGTCACCATGGCATTTTCGGGAATGCACTGCGACAGCTCCCACACCACCCGCATGGGGTTGACCGGTTTCGCGTCGAGCATGGACTGCCGCTCGATGACCTGCCACCAGCGCGCCACATTGCGCTGGATGTCCATCGACCAGGTGCGGTCCTGTTTGGGCTTCAGCATCGGAATCAGTTCCGACAGTGTGGCTTTGGCGTCGCCGACCAGATTCACCTCGGTCGGGTAGCGCATGCCGATCATGGTGCCGTCGATATCGATCTGCACCGCGCGCGCCTGCCCGAAGCCCGGCATGAACTGCGTGTACGGGAAATTCGAGCCGACGATGAGCAGGGTGTCGCAGTCGCGCATCAGCTCGTAGCTGGGCCGGGTGCCCAGCAGGCCGATCGAACCGGTCACGTACGGCAGCTCATCGGAGAGAACGTCCTTGCCCAGCAACGCCTTCGCCACGCCCGCACCGGTCACGTCCACCACTCGCGAGACCTCGGCGGCCGCGTTCCGCGCGCCCTGGCCGACCAGGATCGCGACCCGGGTACCGGCATTGAGCACCTCGGCGGCACGTTCGATCTCGGAGCGCGGGGGCACCACCAGGGGTGCGACCGGTGGGCCGGGGGGACTGGAAGGCACCTGTTTGAAGTCGTGTTCGGGCTTTTCATACCGCTCCTCCTGCAGATCGGAGGGAATGATCACCGCGGTCGGCGCGCGCCGCGTGAGCGCGGTGCGGAAGGCGCGGTCCAGGGCATTGGGCAACTGGCTCGACACGTTCACCTCGACCAGATAGTCCGAGGCCACGTCCTTGAAGAGGCTCTGCAGGTCCACTTCCTGCTGGTAGCTGCCGCCCATGGCGCTGCGCGCGGTCTGGCCGACGATGGCGACCACGGGGACGTGATCGAGTTTGGCGTCGTAGAGGCCGTTGAGCAGGTGGATCGCGCCGGGTCCCGAGGTGGCGGTGCACACTCCCACCCGGCCGCTGAACTTCGCGTAGCCGACGGCCTGGAAGGCCGCCATCTCCTCGTGTCTGGCCTGGATGAACGCGGGCCGGTCGTCGGCGCGCCCGAAGGCGGCGAGCAGACCGTTGATCCCGTCGCCCGGATAGCCGAAGACCTGGTCGACGCCCCATTCTCGCAGTCGCTCCACGACATGATCACCGACTTGTCTCGTCATGATTCTCCTGTTCGGGTCCGCATCGGGTTCGACAGCGCCCGGGTACCCGCGCGCCGGAGTCCGAATCAGCCGGTAGATCACGCGCGAGCGGAGCGCGTAGATCGCGCGCGGGGGTACCCGCGCGAAAGTGGGGTGGTGAATACCCGCGCGCGCCAATTCGAATGGAGGAGCGGCGATGCCCGTGCGACGCGATGACCAGGCCCGTCCGGCTCGGCGCCGGGACCGCACCACGCTGCCGCTGGACGCGGTCGGCGCGGCCCTGGCCGAACGCGTGGCGGGGGAGGTGCGCTTCGATGCCGGCTCGCGGGCCGCCTACTCGACCGACGCCTCGAACTATCGGGTGCTGCCGCTGGGTGTGGTGGTGCCGCGCACGCCGGAGGACGCGGTGCGGACGATCGAGGTGTGCCGCGCGCATGACATGCCGGTGCTCTCGCGCGGCGGCGGCACCAGCCTCGCCGGTCAATGCTGCAATGCCGCAATCGTTCTGGATTGGAGCAAGTACTGCGATCGGGTGGTGTCGATCGATCCGGCGGCGCGGACGGCGGTGGTCGAGCCGGGCATCGCCCTGGACCGGCTCAACGCGGCGCTGCGACCGCACGGGCTGATGGTCGGGCCCAAACCGGCGACCATGTGAGCTGCACGATCGGCGGCATGATCGGCAACAATTCCTGCGGTTCCACCGCGCAGGCGTACGGGAAGACGGCCGATTCGGTGCGCCGCCTCGAGGTGCTCACCTACGACGGCGAGCGCATGTGGGTGGGGCCGGGCATGGACGGGCTGAGCGATGCGCTGCGGACGGGGTTGGGAGATATCGCCAACCGCTATGCCGCCGACATTCGCAAGAGCTATCCCGATATTCCGCGCCGGGTCTCGGGCTACAACCTGGATTCGCTGCTGCCCGAACGGAATCCGGATGCGGCGAAGTTCCTGGTCGGCAGCGAGTCCACGCTGGTGACCGTGCTGCGCGCCGAGCTGGAGCTGGTGCCCGTCCCGGCCGCGAAGGCGCTGGTGGTACTCGGATTCCCCGATATCTACACCGCCGCCGACGCGGTGCCCGAGGTGCTCGCGCACGATCCGGCCGCGCTCGAGGGCCTCGACCATCGGCTGGTGCAGCTCGAGCACCTGCGGCATCTGGCCGACCGGGCGATCGGGCAGCTGCCCGACGGGAAGGCCTGGCTGATGGCGCAATTCGACGGTGACTCCACCGACGAGGCCGACGCCCGTGCCCGGGACATGCTCGGCGAGTTCTCCGATCGCCGCGACGTGCACGCGATCGTGCTCGACGATCCCGAGCGCGAATCCGAACTGTGGGCCGCGCGCGAGGCGGGACTGGGCGCGACCGCCTACCCGCCCGACGGCCCGGAAACCCATGAGGGCTGGGAGGATGCGGCGGTGCCGCCGGATCGGCTCGGTGACTACCTGCGCGATTTCGAGCGCCTGCTGGGCTCCTACGGCTACCAATCCAGTTCGCTCTACGGACATTTCGGCCAGGGCTGCGTGCATACCCGTATCCCGTTCGATCTGCGTACCGCCGAGGGGATCGCGACCTATCGCCGATTCGCGCGGGACAGCGCGCATCTCGTCGTCGCCTACGGTGGTTCGCTGTCCGGTGAGCACGGTGACGGTCAGTCTCGCGCCGAACTGCTGCCGATCATGTTCGGTGATCGGGTGGTCGAGGCGTTCGGCGAGGTGAAGCGGCTCTTCGATCCGCGCAATCGGATGAATCCGGGCAAGATCGTGGATCCGAGGCCGCTGGACGGCGATCTGCGCCAAGGTGTTTCGTACCGGCCCTGGGAGCCGGTGACGCACTTCGCTTATCCCGACGACGGTCACCGGTTCAGCCATGCCGCCAACCGCTGTGTCGGAGTGGGCAAGTGCCGCGGCGATCACGGCGGCGTCATGTGCCCGAGCTACCGGGCCACCCGCGAGGAGGAGCACTCCACGCGCGGGCGGGCGCGGCTGCTGTTCGAGATGCTCGAAGGCGATGTGATCACCGACGGCTGGCGCTCCACCGAGGTGCGCGATGCGCTGGATCTGTGCTTGTCCTGCAAGGGATGCCGCAGCGACTGCCCCGTTGATGTGGATATGGCCACCTACAAGGCGGAGTTCCTGTCGCATCACTATCACCACCGGCTGCGGCCCATGGCGCACTACTCGATGGGCTGGATACCGCTGTGGGCGCGGCTGGCCACCACCGCCGCGCCGGTGGCCAATGCCCTCACCCACACGCCGGGTCTGCGCGGGCTGATCGCCCGGATGGGTGGCATCGATCCGCGGCGGGAGCTGCCGCGCTTCGCCACACACAGATTCACCCGGACCTTCACCGCGCCCGCGGATCCCACGACCGCGCCGCACGGCCGCGTGCTGTTGTGGCCCGACACCTTCACCAATAACTTCGACCCCGCCATCGCCGAGGCCGCGGCGCTGGTGCTGACCGCCGCGGGATTTTCGGTCGATGTTCCGCGGCGCACCGTTTGCTGCGGGCTGACCTGGATCTCCACTGGTCAGCTCCCGACCGCGAAACGGGTGCTGAATCGGACCCTTCGGGTGCTGGAACCCGCACTGCGCGAAGGGATCCCGATCGTGGTGCTGGAACCCAGCTGTGCGGCGGTGTTCCGTTCGGACCTGCCCGAACTGCTCGACGGCGACGAGGACGCCCACCGGCTCGCCGGTCAGGTCCGCACCCTGGCCGAACTATTGGCCGAACGCGCGCCGGAATGGCGTCCGCCGGAGATCGCCGGACCGATTGTGGTCCAGCCGCATTGCCATCAGCACGCTATTCTGGGCTCCGAGCGGGATCGGGACCTGTTGCGGGCCACCGGCGCCGACGTCGAACTACTCGATGCCGGATGCTGCGGCCTGGCAGGCAATTTCGGCTTCGAACGCGGGCACTACGACGTGTCCGTCGCCTGCGCGCAGGACCAGCTCCTGCCCGCGCTGCGCGCCGCGTCCCCCGACGCGGCGATCCTGGCGGACGGGTTCAGCTGCCGCACCCAGGTCCGCCACCTCCTGCCCGCGATCCGGCCGCGGCATACGGCCGAACTGCTGGCCGATGCCCTGCGAGGCGGTAACCCATGAACATTCCCACCATCGACGACGTCGCCGTCGAGGTCTACCGATTCCCCACGCCGCATCCCGAAGCGGACGGCACCCTGAGCTGGGACGCCACCACGGCCGTCGTGGTGACCGTGCTGGCCGATTACGAACGCGGGCTGGGCTGGACCTACAGTTCCCCGGCCGCCGCCACCGTCATCGAACAGCATCTCGCGCCGCTGTTGCGCGGCTGTTCGCCCGAAGACATTCCGGATCTGTGGGGGCGAATGCACAAGGCGTGCCGCAATATCGGGACCTCCGGTGTGGTGGCGCACGCGATCAGCGCGGTCGACATCGCGCTGTGGGATCTCAAGGCGCGACTGCTGGAACTGCCGCTGCCCACCCTGTTCGGCAAGGTGCGGGACGCGACGGCGGTGTACGGGTCGGGCGGCTTCGTGAACCTCACCGACGACGAGCTCGCCGAACAGGTGATGGACTGGCAGTCCGCGGGCTGCACCGGCGTGAAAATCAAGATCGGGATCGACCAGCGCCGGGACCTGGAGCGAATCGGGCTGGTGGACAAGCTCGTCGGCTCGAACACCCGCATCATGGTCGACGCCAACGGCGCGTACGGCCCGGGCGAGGCCCGGCGCATGGGCCACGAACTCGACCGCCTCGGCGTCGCCTGGTTCGAGGAACCCGTCACCAGCGACGACCCCGCCGGCCTGCGCCTGGTCCGCGACGCGGTCCGCTGCGATGTCACCGCGGGCGAATACATCTGCACCGCAACCGACGCCGTCCGCCTCCTCGACTCCGTCGACTGCCTCCAACTCGACGTAACCCGCTGCGGCGGCTACACCGGCTTCCGCCACGCCGCCGCCCTCGCCGCCGCCCACCACCGCGACATCTCCGCCCAC
>NZ_BAAFGR010000054.1:0-43993 GCF_041154655.1 Nocardia sp. JMUB6875 | reverse complement strand
AGGAGGTCGAGCGGGTGCTGGCCGCGGCGGACCGGCACTGGCGCGGGGCCGTGTCGTGTTGTGCGGGGCGGCGGTTCGTGGAGGCGTTGGCGGAGCATCTGGATTTCCTGGATCGGCGGGCGAAGGATGTGGCGAATCCGGATCCGCGCGGGGCCAGCCGGGAGTTGTTGATCGGGCGGGCCAAGGCGGCGGTGATCGAGGCGGGGCGGCTGTTCGATGCGCTGCCTTCCGATCCGGGGCTGCGCTTGGCGGCGGTGCGGGCGGTGTTGGAGGTGTGTGCGGATCATCCTGAGGCGCTGGCCGTGCTGGACGAACTGCGGATCGGTGCGCCTGGCGAGGTGACGGCGACCCGGAAACCGGACGGAACCGTGGTGATCGCCTGGGTACCGTCGGTGACCGAGCAGGTCGAGTACCGGGTGACGCGGCTGCTGGCGGACGGCTCCTGGCGGGTGGTCGGACGCACGCGTGGCACCGCGCTGGAGGACGGCGGAGCGCTGACCGGGGCGGTGCCCGTGTACGGGGTGGTCGCGTCGGTCTCGGGGCGCACCTCCGAAATGGCGCGGTCCGATGGCAATCCGGACACCAAGGAAGCCGAGGCCGAGGCGGAATCCGGCGAGATCAGCGGCATGCCCACGGTGCGCGGCCTCGCCGAACAGCGCGGCCTGCTCGTCTTCGAATGGCCCACCGGCATCACCGAGGTCATGGTGGTGGCCCGCCCCGACGCGCCCCCGGTCGATCCGGAGGATCCGCAGGCCCGGCGCTGGAAAGTCACCAATATGCGCTACGAGATCGACGGCGGTGTCCGCATCCCCGCCGAGATCCCGCGCCCGTGCCATGTCGCCGTCGCTTCCTGCCGCCGCGACCCGGCCGGAACCCTCACCGTCGCCGCCGGATTCGCCCCCGCGGCCCGCATCCGCTGGGTCGGCTGAGCGCTGCTTCCCGGATGCGCCCGGAACCTCCGCGATCACGCATGGGAATCTGGTGGGGATCGGGGCTGTTGGTGCGAGGACCGGTCATGATCAGAGAGGCGGAACTGGGTGACTCCGAAGTTGATGGCGGTGAGCGACATCCATGTCGGTCATCAGGGCAACAAGCCGGTGGTCGAGGCGATCCGCGCGGATTCCCCCGAGGACTGGCTGATCCTGGCCGGTGACGTCGGCGAGAAGACCGATGACATCCGCTGGGCGCTGGAAACCCTGCGGGGCCGCTTCGCGAAGCTCATCTGGGTGCCGGGCAACCACGAATTGTGGACCACCGCAAAGGATCCCGTGCAGATGCACGGTGCGGCCCGCTACGACTACCTGGTCTCGCTGTGCCGGGATCTGGACGTGCTCACCCCCGAGGACCCGTTCCCGGTATGGGAGGGCGCGGGCGCGGAACACTACGGCGGCAAGGTGACCCTGGCCCCGATGTTCACCCTCTACGACTACTCCTGGCTGCCCGCGGGCGCGAAAACCAAGGCCGAGGGGTTGGCGATCGCCAAGGACCGCAATGTGGTCGCCACCGACGAGTTCCTGCTCTCGGCCGAGCCGTACCTGACGCGCGACGCGTGGAGCCACGCCCGCGTCCAGTACACCCAGCGCCGCCTCGACGCGCTGCCCGCCGAGACGCCGCTGGTGCTCATCAACCACTGGCCGCTGGTCCGCCAGCCGGTCGACATGATGTGGTACCCGGAGTTCGCGCTGTGGTGCGGCACCGACCTGACCTCCGACTGGCACACCACCTACAACGTGGTGTGTGCGGTCTACGGGCACCTGCACATTCCCCGGACCACCTGGTACGACGGGGTTCGCTTCGAGGAAGTGTCGCTGGGCTACCCGCGCGAGTGGCAGCGCCGCGGCCTGCCGGACAAGCTGCTGCGCCAGATCCTGCCGGTGCCGGATTACGGCGACACCCTCAACGAGTGGGGTGGCCACTTCAAGATCACTCCGGAAATGCGGGCCGCCGCGCTGAAGATGAAGGAAACCGTCGATCGGCGGCGTGGCCAGGCCTGATAACGCTGGTTTCGGCTTGTAGGGTGATCGCGTAGTCCGCTCGTACCCAGGAAATTACGGGATTTCACCCCTTGTTGGACGTGTGACCAGTAATGTCTGGACGGCCGCCCAGTTTGGGGCGATCGACCGTACCCGAACCAGCTGGGAGTCCGCCGAGATGAGACGTACACGAATCCTGTGCTCGCTGCTGTCCGCGGCGGCGATCGTCGCCGGCGGGTCGGCGGTGGCCGGGGCGGGTCCGGCGGATATCGCCGGGGGCTCGGGCAGCTCCAGCGGTTCGGGCTCCGGCAGTGGTTCGGGTAGCGCCAGCGGCTCCGGGACGGGTAGTTCCGGCGCGCCGACTACCGTGCCCTCGCTCGGCCCGGACTTCCTCTGGGGCGTGGCCATGGCCGGCTTCCAATCCGAAGGCCGTGCGCCCGACAGCAATTGGAGCCGCTACGCCAACTCCGGCAAGGCCCCCGACCGCTACGGCAACTCCGTCGACTTCTACGACCGCTACGCCGAGGACATCGACCTCGCGGCGGGCATGGGCCTGAAGGTGTTCCGGCTCAGCATCGAATGGGCCCGCGTGCAGCCGCAGCCCGGAACCTGGGACGAGGCCGGATTCCAGTTCTACGACAAGGTGATCCGGAAGATCCGTGCGGCCGGGATGCGGCCCATGCTCACCCTGGACCACTGGGTGATCCCCGGCTGGGAGGCCGATCGCGGCGGCTGGAAGAACCAGGGCATGGTGGCCGACTGGCTCACCAATATGCGCAAGGTCGTCGACCGGTACGCCGCCGATGACCCGCTGTGGGTGACCATCAACGAGCCCATGGGCTATGTGGCGCAATCAATCCAGATCGGCGACATCGGGCTGGGCGACGCACTGCCCATGTTCGACCGGCTGGTGCAGGCGCACGACGGGATCTACGACTACATCCACCAGCGTCAGCCCGGCGCGAAGGTGACCAGCAATGTCGCCCAGTACCCGATCGTCCAGGAACTGACCGACATGCTCTTCGCCGACCGCATCAAAGACAAGATGGATTACATCGGCATCGACTTCTATTACGGTGCGTCCCTTACCCATTTGCCCACGACCGCGCTGCTGGGCGACGAACTGTGGAAGAACGCCATCGAGCCCGAGGGCATCTACTACGACCTGCGCACCTACACCGAGAAGTTCCCCGGCCTGCCGATCTACGTGGTGGAGAACGGACTTCCCACCGAGAACGCAACCCCGCGCAGCGACGGCTACACCCGCGCCGACCACCTGCGCGACACCGTCTACTGGATCCAGCGCGCCAAGGCCGACGGCATCCCGGTGATGGGCTACAACTACTGGAGCCTCACCGACAACTACGAATGGGGCAGCTACGCACCGCGTTTCGGCCTCTACACCGTCGACGCCAAGACCGACCCGACCCTGACCCGGCGGCCCACCGACGCGGTCCCGGCATTCAAAACCATCACCGCCCAGGGCGGCGTCCCCGCCGACTACCGCCCCACCCGCAAGCCCGCTTTCTGCTCCATCATCCTGCCGCTGGAGAGCTGCCTGCGCCCGGTATCGGTGCCGTCCTAGATCAGTCCGAGGACAGCCGCAGGCCACCCGCCAATGCGTCGGCCATGGTGTGCAGCAAGGGATTCCGAGTGGTTGCGCGCCAGGCCGCGGCGTAGGTGATGACGAGCGGCCGCGGCTGGAGCGGCCGCCACACCAGCCCGGGCATCGAGGCGGTGCGGGCGGACCCGACGCCGATCGCCTCGGGGCGGAGTGGCAGCAGTTGCAGCATTTGGGCGTGGCTCATCGCGCTGGCGCTGAGCACCACCGAGGCGCCGCGCTCCCGCAACTGCTCGAGCACCGAATCGTGCACCTCCGGCGCGCTGTCGCGGGCGAACATGATCAGCTCGTGGTCCCCGATGCACCCCGCCTCCACCGAACCCGCGGCGGCGAGCGGATTCTCACGCGACATGACGATCCCCAACTCCTCCTCCGCAACCGCCGTATAGGTGAGATGCTCCGCCAGCCGCACCGGCAACCGCAGCACCGCCAGATCCACCTCGTCCCGATCCAGCAGCCGCGCCTGTTCCCCACTGCTCCCCGTCGTCAACGCCACCCGCACCCCCGGCTGCCGCGCCTTCAACAACGCCTCGATCCGCCCCGGCAACCACTGCGGCGCCCCATTCACCACCCCCAACCGAAACACCGCGTTCCCGGGTTGCGCCACCGCTCGCGTCTCCCGCAACGCGACCTCCGCCGCCTCCAACACATTCCGAGCCGTCTTCAACAACACTTCCCCCGCCGCCGTCAACTCCACCCCATGATTCCCCCGAATCAGCAGCGGCCCACCCACCTCCCGCTCGATGGCCCGAATCTGCTGACTCAACGTAGGCGTCGAAATGAACAACCGCTCCGCCGCCCGCCGAAAATGCAGCTCCTCCGCCACCGCCACGAAGTACCGCAACTGCCGCAATTCCACCTTTGAAGAGTAAGCGGCCCGGCCGCCCCCGCCGAAACCCACAACCCTCGAGCGGTGGTTCTAAGCCCAGCCCGGGTGGGTGGAGGGTTGGGTCACGGTGGCCCAGCGTTCGGCTATGCGGCGGCCTTGGAAGCGCCAGAGGACGAAGCCCTGGAAGGTCATGGGTTGGCCGGTGGTGCGGTCGGTCCAGCGCCAGATGTTGCGGCACATGACCTTGTCGCCTTCGGCGAGCATGTCGACGATGGTGACGTGGAGGTCGGGCATGGCCTCGTACATGCCGAGCATCATCTTCTCGTCGCCGATCAGGTCGGTGGGTTGGCCGCCGGGGCCGTCGTGGTCGAGGAAGTCCGGGGTCATATTGCGATGGATGACGGCGGCATTGCGCCGGTTCACGAACTGCTCGAAGTGGTCGGCGACGAACTGCTTCATGGATTCGAGGGACAGGTCGGTGGGCATCATCGCCTCCTCTGCGCGGCCGAACGACCTTTCCATGGTGCGCCCGCTGCACTGGCGTGCGCGGGGCTTTGGCAGCGGGTTGTCGGCGGATGGGCAGTGCCCCGCCGACATTCGCGATCCCCGCCTACCGCCGAGCGAGCAGCGCCGCCGACATTCGGAATCGCGCGAGTGCCTACGCCGCGTATCGCTGAGTGGCACACCAGCGTGGCCGAAACGGGCAAATCCCCTCAGCGGTGTGCCACTCGGCGGAAGGGCGGGGAGTTAGAGGTTGGCGGGGCGGATGACCAGGATCGAGGAGGCGCGTTTGCCGGATTCCTTGATGAGGGCGATGGCTTGACCCGAGGGGTCGATGGCGGCGTAGACGCCTTGCAGACCAATCGGTTCCAGCCAGCGGCCGTTGCGAAGGTCACCGGCCTGGGCGTCGGTGATGTCGCGGGTCGGGAAGGCGGTGCGGACGGCGGCGTCGATGTCGAGGTTCAGCATCGGCTCGTCGGCCGCGGCGGAGGCGGCCAGCTGATCCAGGGTGCGGGCGTGCTCGAGGGTGAACGGGCCGACCCGGGTGCGGCGCAGCGCGGTGAGATGGCCTCCGACGCCGAGCTTTTCGCCCAGGTCGCGGGCCAGGGCGCGGATGTAGGTGCCCGACGAGCACTCCACCTCGACATCGAGGTCGACGAATTGGGTTGCGCCGGTGTCGACATCGCGGCGGGCCAGGATCTCGAAGCGGCTCACCGTGACGGGGCGGGCGGCCAGCTCGACGTCCTCCCCGGCGCGGGCGCGGGCGTAGGCACGCTCACCATTGATCTTGATGGCACTGACGGTGGCGGGCACCTGCTGGATATCGCCGGTCAATTCGGCGACGTGCGCGGCGATCTCGGCATCGGTGAGATGCCCGGCCGCCGTGGTGGCGGTGACCTCGCCCTCGGCATCGTCGGTGATGGTGGCCTGCCCCAGCCGAATGGTGGCGGTGTAGGCCTTGGTGGTCAGGATGAGCTGCCCGAGCAGCTTGGTGGCCCGCTCCACGCCCAGCACCAGCACGCCGGTGGCCATCGGATCCAGCGTGCCCGCATGCCCGACCTTCTTGGTGCGCAACAGCCCCCGGCACTTGGCAACCACATCGTGGCTGGTCCAGCCCGCATCTTTGTCGACAATGAGCAGCCCGCCGAACGCATCCACCCGCGGCGGCAGCTTCTCGCGCCGGGGCGCGTTCTGCTTATCGCGCTTGGTCTTCGTACGCTCCTGGGTCTGCACCGCGCCGGTCGTCGTGGTGCCGGATTCGGTACGCGCGGTACCGGGTTCCTCGGTCATCAGCCCTCCACGATCGCGGTCAGGATGAGGCCGTCGGAGATCAGCCAGCGGCCGTCGAACGACTTCAGCGGTGCGCCACCGTCATTGGTGTGGCCGGGAACCAGCAGGTCGCTGTGGAAGGTGCCGGTGCCGCCCGCTGCGGACTCCTCGTCCACGGTGAAGGTGATGTGCGCGTCCTCGAAACCCAGCCAGCGGCCGGTCAGCGGATTCCACGCCTTGTAGGTGGCCTCCTTGGCGCAGAACAGCAGTCGATCCAGGTGCAGCCCGGTGCCGGGCAGCACCGCGCTCAGCCATTCGCGTTCGGCGGGCAGGCTCACCGAATCCAAGACGCCGTCGGGCAGCTGCGCGTGCGGTTCGGCATCGATACCGATGGACCGGTAGCGCAGCCGGTGTGCCAAAGCCGCGGCCCGATAGCCGTCGCAGTGGGTCAGGCTGCCGACAATGCCGCGCGGCCACGCGGGCGCACCGCCCTCGGTCTTGCCGATGGCCACGGCGGGCTCGCCCAGCTGGCCGAGTGCCTCCCGCGCGCAGTACCGCGCGCCGATGAAATCACGCCGCCGCTTCTCCACCGCGCGGGCGATCAGGTGTTCCTCGCCGGGGTGGGCTTTGAGGTCCTCCGGGTACACCGTCAGCTCCGCCGCGGCCACCCCGTTGGGAAGAATCCTGCCGAGAATGCGCGCCGACCCCGTGTTTCCCGAGGGATTCCGATCCGCCGCGACTGCCCGCTCCTCGATGACCCGCCTCCTGCTCGCCGCCTGCAATGCCGCATCGAGCCTACCGGGCAGCCGGCCCTGACCTCGTCGGTGAGTACGACAGCCCCCAGCGCCCGACCTCTGACTTCGACCTTCTCCGCGGCTATCTTGAATGATGGGTTGCGGGCGACAGGGGAAATATGTGAGCGCGCTGCTTGGTTGACCCCTGCCCCGCTCCCGACGCCGAGCGCTAGCGCATCAGGTGGAGTAGGCCCAGTTCCGGTGCGAGGGCCCCATCCTGGCCCAGGGCCAGGAAATCCGCCTCGACCTGCTCGAAGGTGAGCCGTCCGGCGCGTACCGCCCGGTAGCGCACGTAGGACCAGAGGAATACCTCGAGGTTGTGGAAGCGGGTGTGGCCCTCGACCACGAACTCCTCGTGTAGCCAAACGGCCACTTCGCCGTTGTCGAGCACGACGAACAGGTTGCCGGACCCGTCCGCGCCGATGGAGTACACCTCGTCGTCGGTCAGGTGGGTCTCGTAGTCCTGATCGATGATGCCGCAATCGTTTCCGGCGAAATCGAAGCCGTAGGACCAGTCGAAGATGTCCAGGAACTGCGGCATCCGCCCCGAACGCACACGGCGGTCGAAGGCGGCCAGAGCGGCCGCCTCCTCGGGGTCGAGGAGATCGAGAAACGGTGTCACGGAACGGGTTTCCGCCGGTATCTGCACGAATTCCGCGTCCGGGAACCAGCGCATCAGATCGGCATCCAGGTCGCGATCGACATAGCCGACGAGGTCGGCGAGAGCGAGAGTCACGCCGGGATTCTAGAAGTACTCCGTCGGGGCCATGCGCTGGCGGAGTAGGCAGAATTCGTTGCCTTCCGGGTCGGCCAGGACGTGCCAGGACTCGTTGCCGGTCTGGCCGATGTCGACCGGGCGGGCACCGGCGGCGAGTAGGCGTTCGAGTTCGGCGTCCTGGTCGCGGTCGGTGGCGTTCACGTCGAGGTGCATCGGCAGCTTTCCGCGCCGCGGGTCGTCGCTGCGGCTGAACAACAGGGTGGGATGCGGGCCGCCGAAGGTTGATCCGGGCGGGCCGATACGACGGTCCTCCTCGTCGCGTTCGAGTTCGACGTAGCCGAGGACCTCGCACCAGAAGTCCGCCAGCCGTGCGGGATCGGCGCAGTCGATGACGAGTTCGGTGATCTTGCAGGCCATGAGAGCGACAGTACGCGGTGTTAGCTCCAGCCTCACACGTGTTCGAACGCGCGTCGTGGACCGCGGTCCGCACGACGGGTTGGCTGAAAGGCATGACGGACAAGGGATTTACGGCACAGGCCGGACGGGTAGTGGTGGTCGGCGGCGGCTCCGGGATGGGGCAGGCGATCGCGGACGCGCTGCTGGGTGAGGGGTACGAGGTGATCATTGTCGGCAGGTCGGAGGAGCGGCTGGCCGATGCGGTGCGGGAGTTGGGAGACGGGAAGCTCACCGCCGTGGCGGCGGATGTGACCGAGGAGGACCAGGTTTCGCGGCTGTTCGAGACCGTCGGCACGGTCGATCATGTGATCAGCACGGCGGCGGATCTGGCGGGTGCGTATGGACCGGTCAAGACCTTCGATTTCGAGCACGGCCGCGGGTTCATCGAGACCAAGCTCATCGGGTCGATGCTGCTGGCCAAGCATGCGCGGCTGACGGAAAACGGTTCGCTCACCTTCATTTCCGGCATCGCCGCCTACCGCCCGGCGGTGGGCGGGGCCATGGTCGCGTCGGTGAACGCCGCGTTGGAGGGCCTGGCCCGCGCACTCGCCGTGGAGCTGGCCCCGATCCGCGTGAACGCGGTCTCGCCGGGCTGGATCATGACCGGCATCTGGGATCAGATGCCCTGGGAGGACAAGGACGAGCGGCTGCGCGCCATGGGTGAAAAGCTGCCCGCCCGGCGGCTCGGCAGGCCGGAAGACGTTGCGGCGGTGGTGAGTTCGCTACTGAAGAGTACCTTCGTCACCGGCACGGTGCTGCACGTGGACGGCGGGCACCGCCTGGTGTGACGGCGCCCGGGTCCGGGGATCAGAACCAATTGCAGCTTCCCGGTGTACCCGGTGGAATCGAATTCGGCGCGGAGCCCGACAGCGAAGGCAGCAGGCAATTGATCACCAAGAGGCCGATCCCTTGGGCGGAACCGGTGAATGACGACCCGGTGTTCGTATCGGCCACCGGGCCGCCGTTTTCGAGGGGCAGCGCTGCGGCGGCAGCCGCGCCCGCGGTGCCGATGGCGAGTGCGGCGGCCACCGCGAGGGTGGTGAGGGAACGCTTCATGAAGACTCCGCAACGAGGTGGTGCAGCCGGTCGATCGCCGGCGTGCGCGCCAAGCTACGGCACCGGCGGCAGCGCCGGGAGCCCATCGATCATGGGGGTTTTGTCCGGAATTCCTTTGTGCATGAGGAATCTCGGTGTGTGTAGGAAAGCCCTCAGTGGGCGTCGCTCAACCAGATGGCCTCGGCGGCGATGCTGCCGAGGTCGATGGTGCGCTCGTCCACCCGCACCGCGATGGTCCCCGCGAAGTCGCGCCGCTCCACCACCGCGATCGGCGTGTCCAGCGCGATCCCCAGCGAATCGAAGTAGCGCAGCATCGCCGGATCCGAATCGGAAATCCGTGCCACCCGCCCGGATTCACCCGCGTCGAAATCGCTGAGCTGCCGCGCCGGGGGAGTGGGCACCGCACCGTCCACCGACGGAATCGGATCCCCGTGCGGATCCCGGTCCGGGTGGCCGAGCTTGGCGTCGATCCGCTCCACCAGCGTCTCCGAGACCGCGTGCTCGAGCACCTCGGCCTCGTCGTGCACCTCGTCCCAGCCGTAGCCCAGCTCATTGACGAGGAAGGTCTCGATGAGCCGATGCCGCCGCACCATGGCGATGGCGGCGCGCCGCCCGTCCTCGGTGAGCGTGATGGACCCGTACCGCGCGTGCTCGACCAGCCCCTGATCGGCCAGCTTGCGCACCGCCTCGGACACCGTCGACGCCGAGACGCCGATCTTCTCGGCCAGCAGCTTGGTCGACACCTTCTCCTGCGACCACTCCTGCGCGGTCCAGATCACTTTCAGATAATCCTGCGCGACCGAGGACAACACCGGCGCGACAGTGGTGGTCCCGAGGGGTTCGGAAGGTGCGGACGGATCGGCCAGCTCGCGGCGGGTGGCGATGTCTCGTTTTCCGGGCACGACTCGAGCTTAGGCACACCTGTCGCGGTTTCACACATCGGCGCGCTCGCTGGTAGAGCCGACGCCCGGCCCGGTGAACACACGGTGACGACCAGGCTTCCACCCGTGAAGTTCCGGACCGCCGAATATGGTCGGTAACGCCCTTTCAGTAGGCTTCCTCTGTGCAGAGATGGCGAAGCCTCGAGGAGATGCCCGCGGACTGGGGCCGGTGTGTCCTCACGATCGGGGTGTTCGACGGCGTGCACCGCGGCCACGCCCAGCTCATCGGCCGTGCGGTGAAATCCGCTGCGGTGCGGGGCGTTCCGTCGGTGCTCATGACCTTCGACCCGCACCCGCTGGACGTGGTGCGGCCCGGTTCGCATCCGGCGCAGCTGTCCACCCTGGACCGGCGCGCGGAACTGGTCGAGGAACTCGGCATCGACGTATTCGTGGTGATGCCTTTCACCCGTGACTTCATGAAGCTCACTCCCGAGGAGTACGTCCAGGACCTGCTGGTGGACCGCCTGCACGTGTCCGAGGTCGTGGTCGGCGACAACTTCACCTTCGGCAAGCAGGCCGCCGGCACCCTCGACACCATGCGCGAGCTGGGCCGCCAGTACGGCTTCGACGTCGACGGCGTGCAGCTGCTCGGCGAGCACGCGGTCACCTTCTCCTCTACCTACATTCGCGGCTGCCTGGCCGAGGGCGATGTGGGCGCGGCCGCCGAGGCGCTGGGCCGCCCGCACCGCGTCGAGGGCGTGGTCGTGCACGGCGACGGCCGCGGCAAGGGACTCGGATTCCCGACCGCCAATGTGGCGCCGACCATGCACGGCGCGATCCCCGCCGACGGGGTGTACGCGGGCTGGTTCACCGTCCTCGAACCCGGCGACCCACTGGCCGGGCAGTACCACATGGCCGCCATCTCGGTGGGCACCAACCCCACCTTCGACGGTCGCAATCGCACGGTCGAGCCGCACCTGCTCGATTTCGACGGCGACCTCTACGGCAAGCACGTCGCGGTCGATTTCGTCGAACAGCTGCGCGGCATGCGCAAATTCGACTCCATCGAGGATCTGATCGAGGCCATCGGCAAGGACGTCGACCAGGCCCGCAAGGTCCTCACCGATGGCACCGACGAATAGGGCCGATTTCCGCGACCGTCCACCGGTCCGGTAAGCTGGCCCGTTGGGTTTGCTGCGGTCCGTGGCGGCACCCACCGGATCATCCGGACACCCTCGCGCACGGACTGAAACACAGGGAGTTATCTGTGGCTCTGACCACTGAGCAGAAGAAGGCCATTCTGGCCGAGTACGGCCTGCACCCGACTGACACCGGTTCCCCGGAGGCTCAGATCGCGCTGCTGTCCAAGCGGATCGCCGATCTCACCGAGCACCTCAAGGTGCACAAGCACGACCACCACACCCGGCACGGTCTGCTCGCGCTGATCGGTCGTCGTCGTCGCCTGTCGAAGTACCTGCAGGCCAACGACATCAACCGCTACCGTTCGCTCATCGAGCGTCTGGGCCTGCGTCGCTGATTTCAGCGACATATCTCTCGCCAGAGAGGTAGTTGACGATCCGGCCAGCGAGGAGGCATAGAATCTCCTCGTTGGCCTTTCGTATATGTGTCCGATTTCCCCACGAGGGGGAGGTCGAGACGCGTATACGCCAACAGGAGCCGTATGCACCCGCCGCGTGGCGTCGGTCTTCGGTAGTGGCTTTTCGGGGCGCGAATTGAGATGAACCATGCGCGCCCGGAGGGCTTCGATCGATGACCGCCTCCGCGTCGCCGTATCCAAGGGGATGGGGCCGGGTGTGCGTGCAGTGACCACGAGGGTTGCCGCGCGCCCATATCGGGTACGGCCGCGAGCCGGATCGCACGAGAGGAATGT
Organism: Nocardia sp. JMUB6875; assembly: GCF_041154655.1. Lineage (NCBI taxonomy): Bacteria > Bacillati > Actinomycetota > Actinomycetes > Mycobacteriales > Nocardiaceae > Nocardia > Nocardia sp. JMUB6875. Next base: position 32,004 of record NZ_BAAFGR010000054.1, on the reverse strand, counting down.
GCGAACCCCGGCGAAGACGAGAGGTTGAGATAAAACACATGTCTGACACCCAGACCAGTTCCGCCGCCGAGGTCGAGCCCGGCGTTTTCGAGTCCGTCGCCCTGATCGACAACGGCAGCTACGGAACTCGCACCATCCGCTTCGAGACCGGCCGGCTGGCCAAGCAGGCCGCGGGTTCCGTGGTCGCCTACCTCGATGACGAGACCATGCTGCTGTCGGCGACCACCGCCTCCAAGCAGCCCAAGGATCAGTTCGACTTCTTCCCGCTGACGGTGGATGTCGAGGAGCGCATGTACGCCGCGGGCCGCATCCCCGGCTCGTTCTTCCGTCGCGAGGGCCGTCCCTCCACCGACGCGATCCTGACCTGCCGCCTGATCGACCGGCCGCTGCGCCCGTCCTTCGTCGACGGCCTGCGCAACGAGATCCAGGTCGTCGTGACCGTCATGTCGCTGGATCCGAAGGATCTCTACGACGTGGTCGCGATCAACGCCGCCTCGGCGTCCACCCAGATCGCGGGTCTGCCGTTCTCCGGCCCCGTCGGCGGCGTGCGCGTCGCGCTGATCGAGGGCCAGTGGGTCGCGTTCCCGACCGTCGAGCAGCTCGAGGGCGCCGTGTTCGACATGGTCGTCGCGGGCCGCGTGGTCGACGGTGACGTCGCCATCATGATGGTCGAGGCCGAGGCCACCGACAAGGTGCTGGCCCTGATCGCCGACGGCGCCACCGCGCCGACGGAAACCGTTGTGGCCGAGGGCCTCGAGGCCGCCAAGCCGTTCATCGCCCGCCTGTGCAAGGCGCAGGCCGACCTGGCTGCCCTGGCCGCCAAGCCGACCGAAGAGTTCCCGATCTTCCTGCCGTACCAGGACGACGCGTTCACCGCCGTCGAAGGCACCGCCAAGACCCCGCTGAACGCCGCGCTGTCCATCGCGGACAAGCAGGAGCGCGAGGCGCGGATCGACGAGATCAAGCTCGAGGTGCTCTCGGCGCTGGCCGAGGACTTCGAGGGCCGCGAGAAGGAGATCGGCGCGGCCTTCCGCTCGGTCACCAAGAAGCTGGTCCGCCAGCGCATCCTGACCGACAGCTTCCGCATCGACGGCCGCGGCCTGGCCGACATCCGCGCGCTGTCCGCCGAGGTCGCCGTGGTGCCCCGCGCCCACGGTTCGGCGCTGTTCGAGCGTGGCGAGACCCAGATCCTGGGCGTCACCACCCTCGACATGGTGAAGATGGCGCAGCAGGTCGACTCGCTCGGCCCGGAGACCTCCAAGCGCTACATGCACCACTACAACTTCCCGCCGTTCTCCACCGGTGAGACCGGTCGCGTGGGCTCGCCCAAGCGCCGCGAGATCGGCCACGGCGCGCTCGCCGAGCGTGCCCTGGTGCCGGTGCTGCCGTCGCAGGAGGAGTTCCCCTACGCCATCCGTCAGGTCTCGGAAGCGCTGGGCTCCAACGGTTCCACCTCGATGGGCTCGGTCTGCGCCTCGACCCTGTCGCTGCTGAACGCCGGTGTGCCGCTGAAGGCCCCCGTCGCCGGTATCGCCATGGGCCTGGTGTCCGACACCGTGAAGAACGACAAGGGTGAGGACGAGGTCCGCTACGTGGCCCTCACCGACATCCTGGGCGCCGAGGATGCCTTCGGCGACATGGACTTCAAGGTCGCCGGCACCCGCGAGTTCGTGACCGCGCTGCAGCTGGACACCAAGCTCGACGGCATCCCGTCGCAGGTGCTGGCCGGTGCGCTGAACCAGGCCAAGGACGCCCGCTACACCATCCTGGACGTGATGGCCGAGGCCATCGCCACCCCGGACGAGATGAGCCCCTACGCTCCGCGCGTCACCGCCATCAAGATCCCGGTCGACAAGATCGGCGAGGTGATCGGGCCCAAGGGCAAGGTCATCAACCAGATCACCGAGGACACCGGCGCCAACATCTCCATCGAGGATGACGGCACCGTGTTCGTCGGCGCGACCGACGGCCCGTCGGCGCAGGCCGCGATCGACGCGATCAACGCCATCGCCAACCCGCAGCTGCCGAAGGTCGGCGAGCGCTTCCTGGGCACGGTCGTCAAGACCACCGCCTTCGGCGCGTTCGTCTCGCTGCTGCCGGGCCGCGACGGTCTGGTCCACATCTCGAAGCTGGGCAACGGCAAGCGCGTCGCCAAGGTCGAGGACGTGGTCAACGTGGGCGACAAGCTGCGCGTCGAGATCGCCGACATCGACAACCGCGGCAAGATCTCGCTGGTGCCGGTGGACGAGGATTCGGACAACTCCGAAGCCTCGGCTGCGGTCGAGGCCAACGCAGAGTAATTATTTCTCTGTGACGAAGAAGCAGTCCGCGGTGCGCGCGGGTTCCGCGCGCACCGCGACAGACTCCGCGCCCGCCGCCAAGAACGCGCTCGGTGCGAAGGACAATGCCCCTCTGCTCCGGAATCTGGAGCAGGGGGGCTCTTCACTGGTGATCACCCAGAACGGTTCCCAGGCAACCGATGTCGGCGTACGCCGCACCGTGCTGCCCGGCGGGCTACGCGTGGTCACCGAGCATGTGCCCGGCGTGCGCTCGGCCTCGGTCGGCGTCTGGGTCGGGGTCGGCTCGCGCGACGAGGGCCCGACGGTCGCGGGCGCCGCGCACTTCCTCGAGCATCTGCTGTTCAAGGCCACGCCCACGCGCTCGGCGCTGGAGATCGCGCAGGCCATGGATGCCGTTGGCGGCGAACTGAATGCGTTCACCGCCAAGGAGCAGACCTGCTACTACGCGCACGTGCTGGACGAGGATCTGCCGCTGGCGGTGGATCTGGTCTCCGATGTCGTGCTCAACGGTCTGTGCCGCGCCGATGACGTGGCGGTGGAGCGTCAGGTGGTGCTGGAGGAGATCTCCATGCGCGACGACGATCCGGAGGACATGGTCGGCGACGCGTTTCTGACCGCGCTGTTCGGTGATCATCCGATCGGACGGCCGGTGATCGGCAGCATCGAGACCATCGAATCCATGCAGGCCCATCAGCTGCGCTCGTTCCACCTCCGTCGATACCGACCGGACCGTATGGTCGTCGCGGTCGCGGGCAATATCGAGCACGACCACGTCGTCGAATTGGTCTACCGCGCCTTCGAGAATCGGCTCGAGCCCGGGCTGGAACCGGCCGGGCGGCGCGAGGGCAAGTTCCGCCCGCGCGGCAACCCGGAACTGCTGCGCATTCAGCGCGACAGCGAGCAGGCGCACCTGGTGTTCGGCACCCGCGCCTTCGGACGGCACGAGGGCGAGAAGCGCTGGCCGCTCTCGGTCCTCAACACCGTGCTGGGCGGCGGCCTGAGTTCGCGGCTGTTCCAGCGCATTCGGGAGGAGCGCGGCCTGGCGTACTCGGTGTACTCCAGCGTCGACACCTTCGCCGACACCGGCGCGTTCTCGGTCTACATCGGCTGCCAGCCCGAAAACCTCGGCCACGTCGCCACATTGGCGCGCGGGGTGCTCGAGGAGGTCGCGGCCAACGGCATCTCCGACGCCGAATGCGCCCGCGCCAAGGGTTCGCTGCGCGGCGGCCTGGTCCTCGGCCTTGAGGATTCCGGCTCCCGCATGAACCGCATCGGCCGCTCCGAACTGAGCTACGGCAACCACCGCAGCGTCTCCGAAACCCTCGCCCGCATAGACGAAGTCACCACCGACGAGGTCTCGAAGATCGCCGCGACCCTGCTGTCGCGCCCCTTCGGCGTGGCGGTCGCGGGACCCTACCGCCGCACCCGCGATCTGCCCGCCGCGGTTCGCCGTCTGGTGCCCTGAACCAGGTCGTTTCATGCCCTGAACAGGGTGCCCATGTTCTACCGAGGAGTAGCCGTCTCGCTGACTGAGACGGCTACTCGACGGTAGCCCCACTAGCCCTGTGAGGTATGCCCGTTTGTGGCTATGATCACCTCGCCGGAACGGGAGGGGTTGTGCTTCAACCAGGTGAGAACTTCGCCGGGTATGTCATCGAACGTGAGCTCGGACGCGGTGGGATGGGCGCTGTGTATCTGGCTCGGCACCCGCGCCTGCCGCGCTGGATCGCGTTGAAGGTGCTCAGCTCGGAATACCACGGCGACAGTGAGACTCATGCGCGATTCGAGCGCGAGGCGGATCTGGCCGCGCGCTTGAACCATCCGTGCGTGGTCACGGTCTATGACCGCGGCGTCGAGCACGGGCGACTGTGGATCGCCATGCAATACGTCGACGGCGTCGAGGCCGAGGCGGTGCCCGACATCACGCCCGCGCAGGCCGTGGAGATCGTCGCCGCCACCGCCGACGCGCTCGATTACGCGCATCGGGTCGGGGTCCTGCATCGAGATGTCAAGCCCGCCAACATCCTGCTCGCCCGCGAGACCCGCGAACAGCAGGCCGGGGTGCTGCTCACCGATTTCGGGATCGCGCGACTACAGGGCGACACCGGACGGCTCACCGGGTCCGGCTCGGTGATGGCGACGCTGGCCTACGCCTCGCCGGAGCAACTGCAGAATCATCCGATCGGCCCGTACTCCGATCAATATTCGCTGGCCTGCACGCTGTTTCGGCTGTTGACCGGGATACCGCTGTTCCCGTCGACCGACCTCGGCGCGATCGTGAAGTCCCACCTCTACGACAATCCGCCCCCGGTGGCGAGCTATCGGACCGGACTGCCCTCGGCCTTGGATTCGGTGCTGGCGCGGGCCCTGGCGAAGCGGCCGGAGGATCGGTACCCGTCGTGCACCGACTTCGCGGTGGCCGCCCGGCGGGCGCTGGGCGCCGCGGGCGAGGCGGTGATCGCGCCGCCTCCGGCTCGGGCGAAGAGTCCGGAAACGCCTGTGCGGCGGGCGAATTCCGCGACCGCCGGTCGGCGGGCGGATTCGGGTGCGACTCCGGTGCGGCCGTCGCCGCAGGATGCGCGTGCCGCGGGCGCGGCCCAGCGTCGTGACCAGCAGTCGGCGGCGCTGCGTTCGGGACGGGTGCCCCCGGCGGCCCTGCGTTCCGGCCGGGTATCTCCGGCGGCATTGCGTTCGGGACAGGTGCCCGCGGCGGCCTTGCGTTCGGGCCGGGTGCCCGTCGGCCCCGAAGGACCGAGACCGCGCACCGGTTCGTTCCCGAAAGCCGGTGCGGCAGCGGCGAAACCGTCCAAGCGCACGGGCCTGCGGGCCATGCTGCTGGTGGGCGTCTGCCTCGCGGCCGCGCTGGGGCTGGGAATCTTCCTCGTCACGCCGTTCGGGAACTCCGCCAAGCCGAAGCCGCCCGCCTCCGAAATCGGTGACCTCAGTGCGGCTTTCCCGGGCCTGGTCCCGCGCACCCCCGAACTCGGATCCGGATTCGCCGGCGCGAGCTGCCGGGTCGCGGATCACGACTCGAAGGATTTCCTACCGCCCTGGGCCTTCGAGGGTTGGCTGGCGGCCTGGGACTGCGTCTATTCCGCGACCAACCACGACGTCAAGGAATATGTCCTCTTCGCCTACAGCTCGTCGGCGGCGGCCCAGTCGGTGGCCAAGCGAATCCACCCGGCGGGCAGCACCATCGAGAACCTGGCGTTCAAGGAGTACTGCGGCTCGAAGGAATACACCAACTTCCGCTTCGACTCCTTCCCCGACGTCCCCTCCACCTCGTTCGCCACCACCTTCTTCGACGACCCCAAGCGCGACAAGTTCCTCATGTACACCCGCGGCACCCCCGCCACCCCCAGCGGCGTCGTCGACTGGTGGAAGTCCTTGCCGCTCACCCAATCGTGATCGCCGTCGCAGTGCGCTGAATACAGTACGGACGTACTGGTAGATTCGGCGGAGGATGCGGAAGGGAGCGCAATGTCGAATCGGTATGCGCGGATCGCCTTCTCGGCGGCGGCGCGGGAGCGGCAGCGGCTGGCGGGCAGCTATCGGGACTACGGCGCCCAGCTCGAGCATGGCCGCGATGAGCCGCAGCCGCTGGAGTTGCGTGAGCAGGGATTCATTCGCGGCGCGGACTCCTTCTTCCTCGGCACCGCGACACCCGACGGCTGGCCCTACATCCAACATCGCGGCGGCCCCAAGGGTTTCGTCCAGGTCCTCGACGAATCGACCGTCGCCTTCGCCGACCTGTCCGGCAACGGCCAGTACGTCACTGTCGGCAATCTCACCGAGAACGACCGCGTAGCCCTGTTCTTCATCGACTACCCGCTGCGCGAACGCCTGAAGGTCTACGGCCGCGCCCGCATGGTCGAACGCGCCGACGACCCCGACCTGGTCGACCGCGTCGCCGCCGCCTACAGCGGCGCGATCCAGAAGATCACCGAGCGCGCGATCATCATCACCGTCGAGGCCCACAACTGGAACTGCGTCAAATACATCCGCCCCCGCTTCACCAAGGACCGCCTCGACGAGGCCATCGCCCTCGAACGCCGCGACGCCGCCCGTGAACTTCAACGCCTCACCGCCGAGCTCGAGGAGCTGCGCCGCGAGAACGACACCCTCCGCGCCCAATTGGACGCCGCCCGGACCGTCGCGGGGTGAACCGTCGCTCAGTCCCCGTAAGTACCGGCCTCGCCGTGGTCGACCGCGGCGTCTGCGTCTTGTTCCCGGTTCGCGGCGGCGAGCACCGCGTCGAGGAGGCCGGGGAGGGTGGCGTCGAGGTCCTCGGTGCGGAGGCGGAGGTGGGTGTTGCCGTCGATGATCACCTTTTCGGTGACGCCTGCTTCGCGGAGGATTTTGAAGTGGTGGGCGGCGGTGGACTTGCTGATGTTTTCGTAGGTGAGGCTGCAGCGCATGGGTTCGCCGGCATTGGCGAGGCGGCGGACGACTTCCAGGCGGACGGGGTCTTGTAGCGCGCCGAGCACCGCGGGCAGCGGGGCCACCGCGGGCTTCGCGTCGGTGTCGGGCATGATTTACCTCACTCGGATGCCTAGTTTGATAATCATCGAACCTGACGTATGGTCGAGTTCGATATCAATCAAACTTACCTGATGGAGGCTTTGATGGCATCGGCAACCATGGTTGCGACTCGAGCCGAGCAGGGCAGCCAGACCTGGGCGTACGCGCTGGTGCTCGCGGCCAGCGGGGTGGCGCTGGGGGTGTCGGGGGCGCCCGCGCCGCTGTATGGGATCTATCAGCAGAGCTGGCACTTCTCGCCGCTCACAACGACTTTCGTGTTCGCGGCCTATGCGGTGGCGGCGCTGGGTGCGGTGCTGGTGGCCGGTCGCATCTCCGACGTGGTGGGCCGTAAGCCGGTGCTGCTGGGCGCTTTCGCGACCATGATCCTGGGTCTGGTCGTATTCCTGTTCGCCGACAACGTGGCCATGCTGCTGCTGGCCCGCGCGCTGCACGGCGCGGCGGTCGGCGCGACCGTGGTGGCGGGCGCGGCGGCGCTGCTGGATCTGCGGCCTCATGCGGGCGCGCGTTCGGGGCAGCTGTCCGGTGTCGCCTTCAATGTCGGCATGGCCGTGGCGATTTTGGGCTCGGCGCTGCTGGCGCAGTACGCGCCGCATCCGCTGCGCACGCCGTACGTGGTGATCACCGTGGTGTGCGTGCTCATCGCGGCCGGGGTGCTGCTGCTGCGGGAACCGCACGGGGCACGCCAGCGGCAGCGCATCACCATTGCGAAACCGGCTGTGCCGCAGGAGATCCGCGGTGACTTCTGGTTCTCGGCGCTGGGTGTGATGGCGGCGTGGTCGGTGCTGGGTGTGCTGCTGTCGCTGTATCCGTCGCTGGCCTCGGCCAAGACCGGCATCCACAATCTGGTGTTCGGCGGCGCGGTGGTGGCCTCGACCGCCACGGCGGGTGCGCTGGCGCAGGCGGTGGCGGGCGGGATTCCGGCCCGGCGCGCGGCCATCGTCGGTGATATCGGCATGGCGATCGCGCTGGTGCTGACCATTCCGGCGCTGAACACCCACAACTGGGTGCTGGTGCTGCTGGCCGGTGTCGCACTGGGCGGGACCTTCGGGCTCGGCTTCGGCGGATCGCTGCGGCACCTGTCCAATGTTGTGCCGCAACACAAGCGGGGCGAGACCATGTCGGCCTACTACCTGCTGGCCTACTCGGCGATGGCGATTCCGACCGTCGTGGCGGGCTGGGCGGCCACCACCTGGGGATTGAGCACCGTGTTCCCGTGGTTCGTGGTCGTGGTGGCGCTGGCCTGCCTGGGCGCGGCGGGAATCGGCCTGCGCCGCAAGGCCGAGACCGCTCCGGTTGCGGCCTGACCGCCTGGTTTCTACTGAATAGCCCGATTCGCGTCCGCCCGGTGACCCACTGTCATCGGGCGGACGCGGCATTTCAGGCGAAACGGATTGACAGGGCGCGTTTTTGGGGTGCGCGAAGTTGCGAACCGATCCCCGCATCCTCTGCGTGACCGGGCGCGGATCGCTATCCTTCGGCTATGCGGCGGTGGAGGTTCGGTGGGGTGGTGAGCCGGACGGTACATCGGTCGGGCCTGATGATGTCGGTGCTGGCGGCCGTGGTGGGTGGGCTCGCCATCGCGGGCCTCACCTGGTGGGCGCTGTGGCATTTCCTCGGGGCCAAGTCCGAGACTCCGAATCAGCTAGACCTGGGCCGGATCTCGCTCGCGGTGGCGGCCGGTGTCGGCGGCGCGGTCGCCCTGGTGGTGGCCTACCGGCGCCAGCGCGATACCGAGCGCGGCCGCTTCGCGGAGGTCTTCGGGGCCGCCGCCCGCCAGCTCGGGGATCCCGATGTGGCCGTGCGCATCGCCGGGGTCTACGCCATGGCCGGAGTGGCCGACGAGTTCTCCGCCCGCTGGCGTCGCCAGCAGTGCGTGGACGTGCTGTGCGGCTACCTGCGGCTGCCGTATCAACCGGAGGAGGGTGCCAGCCATCTGGTCTCCAAATCGCAGCGCATCGAGGACCACGGCACCGCGGTGGAGCGGGTGTTCACCTATCGCCAGAACGACCGGCAGGTGCGCGACACCATCGTGCGCGTGATCGCCCAGCACCTGCGGCCCTCCGCCGAAACCCAATGGTGCGACTGCGATTTCGATTTCACCGACGCGGTCTTCGAGGACGCCGACTTCCGGTACGCCGTGTTCGCGGGCCGCAATACCCGCTTCACCAACGCCATGTTCCTCAGCGGCCGCACGGTCAGCTTCGAGAAGGTGCGCTTCCTCGGCAAGCGGGTCACATTCCGCGGGGCCATCTTCCGCAGCACCGCCAGCTTCGACCGCGCCGTATTCGGCCACACCCAGGTGGGCCGGGCCGACCATGAGCAGACGGGCACGACCTTCACCGAGGCCACCTTCGGCGGCGGCGTCAGCTTCGAGGGCGCGCAATTCGGCGGCGCGCGTACCGCTTTCGTCCGCACCACCTTCGCGGGCGAGCGGGCGAGCTTTGCCAACGCGGTCTTCGCCGCCGAACTGACCTCCTTCGAACGGGCGGTCTTCGACGGGGAGCGAGCCACCTTCACCGGCGCCGAATTCCGCGGTGCGCGAGTCACCTTCGCCGATTCCCGCTTCTACACCGACTCCAGCTCCTTCGACTGCGCCCAGCTGGGCGCGCAGGTCCGCTGGCGCACCGGCCGCACCCAGGAGGTGTCCTTCGCCCGCGCCGAATACCACGGCAAGGTGTCCTTCGCCGACGCCGTCTTCTCCGGCCGCTCGGTGACCTTCGCCGGCGGAGACTTCTTCGGCGACATCTCCTTCCGCCGCGCCTCCTTCGACGCCCGCGCCGTCGCCTTCGACCGCCCCCGGGCCTGGGTCGGCGTCCACTTCGACTGGGACGCCAGCCCCAACACCAAACCCGCGAACATCACCCCCGCGCTCTGGCCCCCGGCGCTGGCCGAACCCGCCAAGGATTCGGCCGCCTGACACCGGCCGAATCCCTGACGCGGGTGCGCGACTAGGCCGGAACTTCGGGCTTCAGCAGGGCGAAGAGCGCGCCGAACGGGTCGGCGAGCACGGCGAAACGGCCCACGGTCGGAATGTCCATGGCGGGCACGATGATCGTGCCGGACGCGGCGGCGGCCGCCTCCACCCGCCCGTCGACGTCCTCGACGCCGAAATAGGGCAGCCAGTGTGGGTGCTCGCCCGGCTGCAGCGGGGCGATGCCGCCGAAGCTCGTGGCGTCCTGGTCGCCCTCTCCGGGGGACAGGATGGTGTACGGCATATCCGGCATGTCGGATTGTGCTGCGCGCCAATCGAACACCGTCGTGTAGAACGCCGCCGCGGCCGCGGGATCGGAGACGTGCAGTTCCACCCACACCAGCGCGCCCGCGGTGTTGGCGATCTCGAATCCGGCGAATTCGCCCGGCTGCCAGACCGCGAACTGCGCGCCCAGCGGCCCGGTCAGATTGGCCATGCGGCCCGCGCCGGGGATGTCGAAGGCCTCGGTGCGAATGGTGCCCCCGGCCTGTTCGGCGGCCTTGGCGGTGGCGTCGGCGTCGGGCGTCTGGAAGTAGACCGTCCAGGCCGAGCGCGCGCCTTCCTCGGTGAGCGGGCCGAGACCCGCGACGGTCTTGCCGTCGAGCTGGAACATGCCGTAACCGCCGGCATCGGGCCCGGCGGACTGGAACTGCCAGCCGAACACCGCGGCGTAGAAGGCGGCGGCCGCGCCGGGCTCGGGACTGCCGAGATCGAGCCAGCTGGGGGAACCGTTGACGAAATCGGTGGTGAGCACTGGAAATCCTTCGGTTCTAGGGGTTTGTCGCCGGGAATGCCCCGGCGGTGTCCAGCATTCCACCGCGCGTTCGGGCGGACGGCCGGATTGCCCGGTTGTCCTCGGGTGCGATAGCTTGCAATCGATCGAGGTCGGGGTTGAGGGGATTCAGCGCGTGTGGGTTGTGGTCGGGATGGCGGTCGTCCTGCTGTCCGCGGCGGCCGCGCTCGGCGTCAAGGCGATCGGTCAGCAGAATCGAGCGTTCGCCGATCCGACCGGTGCGGCACCGCGGGTCGGGGTGCGCAGGCAGGGCGTGATCTCGGCGCTGGCCGTCGTCGGCTGGATAATGGTTTTCGCCGCGCTGGGCTCGAATCTGCCGTTCGTGCACCATGACACGATCGCGGGCCGCGCCGTCGCCGCGCCGCCGGAACTGGTGCGGGCCGGTGACCTCGCGCCGACCGCCGTGAAACCGAAGGCCGATCCGATGGCGGCGCTGAAGCCCGGCGACTGCGCCGAGGTGCCGATCCAGTCGGCCCGGGATGCCTCGGGCGCCCCCACCTGGAAGGCCGGTACCCCCGAACCCTCTGATTGCAGATCGATCGACGCGAATTACCGTGTGCTGCAGAACGGTCCGGAGCCGTGTGCCGGTCCGCTCTACACCCTCGAATCGGCCCCGAAGGACAAGACCGGCAAGGTGCGATACCACCTGTGCCTGACCTTCGACTGGCGCGCGGGCGTCTGCTACGACACCACCAATATGGATGTGCCGTCCAAGGTGGATTGCGCCACGACCGGCGATCACATCGTGCAGGCGACCGCCGTCTTCGAGAATTCCACCTCGGGCGCGGGCTGTCCCCGCGACGGCCGCGGAGCCGTCTGGGTCGTCTGGAGCAAGCTCGAGCTGACCGTCTGCTTCCGCGGCGCCGACAATCCGGGCAAATGAGCTAGCTGCGGCCGACGGTGATGACGTCCGGAATCAGCCAGGACGGCAGCGGCCGCGCGATCTTGCGCTGGTCCACGATCTCGAAACCGGCGTTCCGCAACAGCTTCCGGGTCTCGGTCGGTGACGGCGCGTGGGCCGGGAACATGGGACTGCGGGTGAGCCGCTGAATCGGGCGCGAGGTCCGGCCGGAGGGGTGCATGGTCGCGATGGCCACCAGGCCGCCGGGGGACAGCACGCGATGGAATTCGCGCAGCGCGACCGGATGATCGAAGAAATGGAACGCACTGGTCGAGACCACGGCGTCCAGCTCACCGTCCGCGAACGGCAGATGCTCGGCAGCCGACTGCCGCCACTCCACGGCCTGGGAGCGGGCGCGCGCCTGGGCCAGCATGCCCGCGGAGGCGTCGACGCCATACACCGCGTCCGGCCGCAGTTCGCGCTGGATGCGGGAGGTGAGAATGCCGGTGCCGCAACCGATATCGGCGATCCGTCGAGAACCGGCGCGGCGGAGTTCGGAGATCACCTGGTCCTGCGGCGGCCGGTAGACGACGTGTTGCAGGGCGGCGGTGTCATAGGCGCGGGCGACGTTGCCGAAGAACTGCGTCACCACGTGGTTGAAGGCGCGATTGCCCGTGGTCAGCGATGTGCTCATAGATGCTCCTGTCCGATCTCCATCGAAGCAGATTTCCAACTGTCTGGGAAGGTTTGATGGAGTAGCGTCGGGCGCATGAGGATTCGTGGTGCCGTCCTGGAAACCATCGGCGCGCAGACGCCGTTCGCCGAGTCGAAGCCGATCGTCGTCTCCGAACTGGAACTGGGCGATCCGGGACCCGGTGAGTTGCTGGTCCGCATCGAGGCGGCGGGCCTGTGCCATTCGGACCTGTCGGTCGTCGACGGCAATCGTGTCCGCCCGGTCCCCATGCTGCTGGGCCACGAGGCCTCCGGCATCGTCGAGGCCCTCGGCCCCGGCGACACCGACATCCGGGTCGGCCAGCGCGTGGTCATGACCTTCCTGCCCCGCTGCGGCCAGTGCGCGGGTTGCGCCACCGACGGCCGCACCCCCTGCGAGCCGGGCAGCCTGGCCAACAACGCGGGCGAATTGCTCTCCGGCGGCAGGCGTCTGCTCCGCGACGGCGAGGAAGTCCACCATCACCTGGGTGTTTCGGGCTTCGCCACGCACGCCGTCGTGGACCGCCACTCGGTCGTCCCGGTCGACGACGACGTCCCGCCGGAAGTCGCGGCGGTCCTCGGCTGCGCGGTTCTGACCGGCGGTGGCGCGCTGCTCAACTCCGCCAAACCCGGACCCTCCGACCGCATCATGGTCGTGGGCCTGGGCGGCGTGGGTATGGCCGCCGTCCTGGTCGCCGCGGCCCTGCGGGCGGGCACCGCGCGCGAGGTGATCGCCGTCGACACCGTCCCCGAAAAGCTCAAGACCGCCATGGAATTGGGCGCGACCGCCGCCTACACGCCGCAGGAGATCGCCGCCGAGAACATCCAGGCCGAGGTGGTGATCGAGGCCGCGGGCAATATCCGCGCCTTCGAAACCGCCGTCGCCGCAACGGCTCCCGGCGGCACCACCGTCACCGTCGGCCTGCCCGCCCCCGACGCCCGCGCCAGCATCTCACCGCTCGGCCTGGTGGCCCAGGGCCGCTCGATCGTCGGCAGCTACCTGGGCTCGGCCGTCCCTTCCCGGGACATCCCCGAATTCGTCGCCATGTGGCGCGACGGGAAGCTCCCGGTGGAACGCCTCATCTCCGCCCATATCCAGCTGGAGGACATCAACGAGGCCATGGACGAACTGGCCTCCGGTCATGCCCTCCGCCAGGTGATCACCTTCGACTGACCGCTATTTGACCTCGATGTTCTCGAAGTCGAACAGCCCGGCCCAGGTGACCTGCGCCTTGACCCGGTCCGAGCGGGCCGAGGCGGCGTTGTATTCCAGCACCGGGATGTCGGCCATATCGGCGAGCAGCAGGGACTGGGCCTGGGCGAGCAGCGTCCAGGCCTGATCGGGTGCGGGGGCGGCCAACGCCGCCTTGAGCAGGCGGTCGAATTCCGGGTTGGCGTAATCGATGTCGTTGGTCTCCGAACCCGTCAGGTACTGCGAGGTCAGGAATTCGAACATCGACGGGTAGTCGCCCTGCCAGGCGTAGCGGAAGGCCTTGCCGACGGTGCGATGGGTGACCTCGTCACGCAGATTCTTGAAGGTCGGGTACGGGAAGGGCTCGGCGGAGATGCCGAGGGTGTTCTTCACGCTGTTGGCGATGGCCTCGATGACGGCCTGATGCCCGCCGTCGGAGTTGTAGGCGATCTGCAGTGCGCCCGCCCACGGGGAGATGGCGTCGGCCTGGGCCCACAGCTTCTTGGCCTCGTCGGGGTTGTAGGCCAGCCATTGCACGCCGGGCAGGTCACCGCGGAATCCGGGCAGGGTCGAGGCGGTGAAGTCGCGGGCGGGCAGGCGGGCGCCGTGGAAGATATTGGCGCAGATCTGTTCCCGGTTGATCGACATGGAGATGGCCTTGCGGCGCAGCACGCCCTCCGCGCCGCCGAAGTGCGGCAGATCCTTCGGGAATCCGATGTGCAGGTTCTGCGCGGTGGGGTGGTCGATGGCGCGGTCGCCGAGCTCCTTCTTGTAGAGGGCGAGCGAGCCGTCGGGAACGGTGTCGAGGGCGTCGAGATGACCGGCGAGCAGATCGGCGTAGGCGGTCTCGAAGGTCTGGTACATCATGAACCGCAGGCCCTTGTTCTTCGCGGGCCGCCCGCCGTGATAGCCGGGATTCGGCTTCACCTCGATCTTGACATTGTGTTCCCAGGCGGTCAGCTCGTAGGGGCCGTTGCCGACCGGATGTTCGCCGAACGCCTTGATGTCCTTGTAGGCCACCTCGGGTAGCGGATAGAACGGCGAGAAGCCAAGGGACAGTTCGAAATCCATCGACGGCTGGGTGAGATCGACGGTGAAGGTGCGGTCGTCGACGACCTTCAGCCCGCTCATGGTCTGCGCCTTCGGCGGATTCGCCGAGACGTCGTCGTAGCCGGCGATCGGGGAGAACACCCAGCTGCTCAGCTGCCCGTTGGTGCCCAGCGCCCCGTAGTTCCACGCGTCCACGAACGACTTCGCCGTCACCGCCGTGCCGTCGGTGAAGGTCCAGTCCGGCTTCAGCGTGATCTTGTAATGCTGGCGATCCGCCGACTCGATGGACTGCGCGAGCTCGTTGTACGCCTTGCCGTCGACGTCGTAGTACTTCAGCCCCGCGAACAGCCGGTCGACGACACGTCCACCCTGATTCTCATTGGTATTGCTCGGAACCAGCGGGTTCTGCGGTTCACCGGCATTCACGACGACGAAGTCGTCTCCTCCTCCGCCACCGGAGGAACAGCCCGCCAGCGCGGGTCCGGTGGCCAACAGGGCCGCAAAGCACAGTGCGGTGAGCGTCCGTCTCTTCATGATCTCTCCCGAATACGGCGTGTCGGCAGAGCGTAACGGGAAATTGTTCTCCCCCTGGGGGTTTGACATCAGAATTTAAAGATCAACTAGCGGATCCCCCGCACCGCCCGAATCTCAGCATGATGGTGGGTATGGACGAACGGGTGGGTATATGCGCACATTGCTGATTCTGATCGTGGTGCTGGGCATCGCGGCGGTGGTGGGGGACCGGGTCGCGGTGGTGATGGCGCAGAACGAGATCGCCCGTGAGATCGCGGCGCAGTACAAGCTGCCGCACCAGCCGCGGGTCGAGATTCGCGGATTCCCGTTCCTGACCCAGGCGATCGACGGAACCTACGACGACGTCCGAATCGACGTGGGCGACTGGAGCGAACAGAACATCACCGTCCACGACCTCGACGTCACTTTGAACGACGTCACCGCCCGCCTGGACGACCTGCTCAACAAGCGCACCACGAATCTCGTTGCAGGCACGGCGACCGCGACCGCGGTGGTCCCCTACGACGTCGTCCAGAAGTACGCGCCGGAGGGCATCGAATCGATTTCCGACAGCCCGGAAGGTTTGCGCGCCACCGGAACCTTCTCGGTCCAGGGCCTTCAAGTGCCCGCCACAGTCATCGTCACCGTCGCCCCCACCGACAACGGCATCGAGGTCACCCCGGTCTCGGTCCAGCCCGCATCAGGCGGCATCTCGATCCCCTTGGCCCTACTGAGCCCGACCCTCACCTTCACCGTGCCCCTGCAACAACTCCCCTTGGGGGCGAAGCTGACCGCCGTCACCCCCAAACCGGACGGCCTCCACGTAACCGCCGTAGCCCACACCGTCCGCTTCTCCGACCTTCCTGCGACTACTTGACCGTCAGTGTGACCGTCTTGGTCTGGGTCTTGGCGGGGAGCTTGGTGGTGTCGACCGCGAGGATCTCGCCGGTGTCCTGGACGCCGTTGGGGAGGATCTTGGCCTTCAGGCCGTAGGGCGGCTGGTCGCCGGTTAGGGCTTCGAGGCCGAAGTCGCTGTCGTTGGAGATGTAGAGGGTTTTGCCGCCGTCGGTGGTGGCGACGCCTTCGATCTTGTCGTGGCCGAAGAACTTTCCGTCGGGGTTGAGGCCGTCGAGGAGTGCGCCCAGGTCCAGGTTGGACTTCTTCTCGACCGGGGTGATGCCGGCCTTCTTCAGGGCGGCGATGCCGTCGGCGGTGGTGACGTTGCCGACGTAGACCTCGAGCGGCTTGCCGTCGATCAGGATGCCCTTCTCCGGGTCGTATTGCGCGCCAGAGATTTTGGCGTCGGGGCCGATGTCGATGGCGCCGGAGATGTCGACGGTCCAGATCTTCTTGTTGGCCTTGGGGGACTTGTTGCCGTCGCGCTCGTCGATCAGGAAGGTGGTGGGGGACAGGGCGGTGATCTCCGAAACGGCCAGCTTCTGCTTGGGATCCTCGAGCGGGAGCGCGAATTCCTTGACGGCCTTGGTCTTCAGATCCACCGTCACGATGCGGGTGACGGGGGTTTCCTTGGAGTTGGTGACGCCCGGCTCGCTGAGCGCGCTCTGGATCACGCCGACCAGGGTGTTGCCGTCGGGGGTGACGGTCAGGCCCTCCATGCCCTGGTTCGGGGTGCGGAACGAAAGTTCCTTGGGCAGACCGCGTCCCGGTGCGAGCCGCTCCAGCTCACTGCCCTTGGCGTCGAAATGCACCAGGAACGGGCCGTATTCGTCGGAGACCCAGAACGAGCCGTCGGGCAGCGCGACCAGGCCCTCGCTGTCGATGCCGTGATCGGTGGGCGGCAGCACGTTTCCGTTCAGGTCGCGCATGGTCTCACCGGTGGAGGCCGAGGTGTCGACGAGGCCGTTGAACGGCTGCCCGGCCGGATTCTTCAGCGGGATGGTCGATTCCACCACGGCCTTGTTGCCGACCAGCTTGAACTTGGCGATCTGCGGGGTGAAACCCGGGACGGGCGAGATCTTCTCGTTCTTGGCCTTGCCGTCCACGTTCGGGCCGCGGTCGGTGAGGCCGTAGAACTCGTCGTGCGAGCCGGGCACCGGCGTGAACGCGGAACCGTACGCGCTGGCCTGCACCGGCACGCCGCCGAAGTCGCCGAGCGGCGCGATATCGGTGGTGAACAAGCGCACCGCGTCGGTGGTGGTGACGGTGATGCTGTCCGACCCGGTGTACCCGGCGGCCGGGGTGTACACCAGCGCGCCGTCGGTGCGCCGGGTCAACGTGCCGTGCTGCGGGTCCGCGACCGCGACCGCGGCGTGGCCGCCGGTCTTGGCCAGCAGGTCGTCGAGGCTGATCACCAGCGGCTGTCCGGCGGTGGCGGTGAAGTCGGGGGAGTCGGAGCCGGACGAGCAGGCGGCGGTGACGGCGGCGGCGCAGACGGCCGCGGCGACGGCGGCGCGGCGGGTAACGGGACGAATTCTCACCGGCTTGTCCTATAGGCCGTATCCGACCGAATGTTGACCAGCACGTGAATACTGTCCGCCCGCGTTGTGAATCACACCGTGTCCGACCGTTCGTTCCGGCGTTTCGCCGACCCGATAGGCTCGACCCGTTCCTGATTGGCGAGTGAAGGAGACCAGGTGACCACGAACCGCATCCGCGTTGGCGTGCTCGGTGCGCACGGCAAGGTCGGACAGGCCATCTGCGCCGGTGTCGAGGCGGCCGCGGATCTGGAACTGGTGGCCCGGGTCGACAAGGGCGACTCGCTGGAGGCCTTCACCGCCGCCGGCGCCGAGGTGGTCGTCGACTTCACCCATCCCGACGTGGTGATGCCCAATCTGAAGTGGCTGGTGGAGAACGGCATTCACGCCGTGGTCGGCACCACCGGCTTCGACGCCGAGCGCCTCGACCAGGTCAAGGGCTGGCTGGCCGCCAAGCCCGAGGTCGGCGTGCTGATCGCCCCGAACTTCGCCATCGGCGCGGTGCTGTCCATGCGCTTCGCCGAGCAGGCCGCGCGCTTCTTCGACTCGGTCGAGGTCATCGAACTGCACCACCCGAACAAGGCCGACGCCCCCTCGGGCACCGCCTTCCGCACCGCCGGGCTCATCGCCGCCGCGCGGGAGAAGGCCGGGGTGGGCCGCAGCCCCGACGCCACCAGCCAGGAGCTGGAGGGCGCGCGCGGCGCGGATGTGGACGGCGTGCGCGTGCACTCGATCCGCCTGGCCGGTCTGGTCGCGCACCAGGAGGTGCTGTTCGGCACCCAGGGCGAGACCCTGACCATCCGCCACGATTCCCTGGATCGCACCTCGTTCGTGCCGGGCGTGCTGCTGGGCGTGCGCAAGACCCCGCTGCGCCCCGGGCTGACCGTGGGCATCGACCCGCTGCTCGACCTGTGAGCGCGCCAGCCGAGAACAATGCCCGCGAGGTCTACAAGCGGGTCGGTTTCATCGCCGCCCTGGTCCTGATCCTCTGCTTCTATTTCGCGTTGCTGGGCACCATCGGACTCGGCCTCATCGCCTCCGGCACACCCGCCGGAGCCGCCCTCGGCCTCGGCGTGCTCATCCTGCCGCTGCTGGGGGCCTGGGCGGTCGTGACCAGCGTCCGCGCGGCGTTCGCCCACCAGCACCTGGCCCGCCGCATGCACGAGGAGGGCGGTGAGCTGGACACCTCCGACCTGCCCCGCCGCGCCTCGGGTCGCATCGAAAAGGCTGCCGCCGACGCGCTTTTCGAGCAGGTGAAGCAGGAGTTCGAGGCCGACCCGGACAACTGGCGCAGCAACTACCGCGCCGCCCGCGCCTACGACTACGCGGGCGACCGCACCCGCGCCCGCGAAATGATGAAGCGCGCAGTGGAATTGGAGCGCCGCGAGCGCTCGGGCAAACAGTAACCCTGGTTTCGCTACAAACCTGCCGGTAACTCTTAGCGGGAGTAAAGTCCGCCCGGTGAAGTTCATGGTGGGTTACGCGCTGGCGATCGCCTGCGCGACAATGGGGTCACCCGCGGCGGGATCGACTGTGGCACGGGCGGAGTCCCCGATTTCGCGCGCCGAGGCCGGGCCGTCCTGCGTGGAATTCGAGAACGACTACAAGCTGGAATGGCAGGCCAGCTGGGCGGTCTATCAGGCCGAGCAGCAGAATCCGGTCGATGCGCGCGCGGTGACCGAG
The DNA here is from genome assembly GCF_041154655.1 of Nocardia sp. JMUB6875. Classification (NCBI taxonomy): domain Bacteria; kingdom Bacillati; phylum Actinomycetota; class Actinomycetes; order Mycobacteriales; family Nocardiaceae; genus Nocardia; species Nocardia sp. JMUB6875. The sequence goes on along the minus strand of NZ_BAAFGR010000054.1, from coordinate 12,973 downwards.
GTGGATCTGCCGATCACCATCGACGCCCCGATCGACAAGGTGTGGTCGGTGTACACCGACGTCCGCAACGGCATCGGACGACACTCGTTCCTCAAGGACGTCATCGTGCATCGCCTCTGTGACGCGGACGGGGTGCAGATCACCGATTTCACCGCGCTGGAAGACATTCCGATGGGATCGGCGACCTTCCCCGGCCACACCCAGGCCGAGACGCGGCTGCATCCGGGTCAGTACTACTACGAGACCGACAGCTGGGACGTCCCGAATGTCACTACCCACCAGCTGATCACGTTCACCGACAATGGCGATGGCACCACCACGGTCAACGAGCATCTGACCTTCCTCGCCGATCAGCCGCTGATCGATTTCACCGTCACCAATGGCGTCGCCGCGCACCGCGCGTCGCAGGCGGCGGTCAAGGAAGACATCGAAAACGGCACGCTCTGAGGCGATTACGACCGGAACAACGAAAAGCGGCCCGGAACCTGGTGGTTCCGGGCCGCTTTCGTGATGCACCGAGGATCAGGGTGCGGGATGCACGCTCTTCCAGTGCTCGGCGATGTCGATGCGCCGCGCCAGCCACACCTTGTCGTGCGACTGCACGTAGTCCACGAAGCGCTCCAGGGACTTGAAGCGGGCGGGCTTGCCGATGATGCGGTTGTGCAGGCCGATCGACAGCATCTTCGGCGCACCCGCGGCACCCTCGGCGTAGAGCACGTCGAAGGCGTCCTTCAGGTACGAGAAGAACTCCTCGCCATTGGCGAACCCGGCGGGGGAGGCGAACCGCATATCGTTGGTCTCCAACGTGTACGGCAGCACCAGCTGGTCCTTGTCACCGACCTTCACCCAGTAGGGCAGGTCGTCGCCGTAGGAGTCCGAGTCGTACACGAAGCCGCCGTGCTCCACGACCAGGTCGCGGGTGTTGGGCGAATCGCGGCCGGTGTACCAGCCCTTGGGCGCCTCACCGAAGAGCTTGGTGATGATGCGCACGGCCTCTTCCATGTGCGCTCGCTCGGTCTCCTTGTCCACCAGCTGATAGGTGAACCAGCGCAGCCCGTGCGAGCAGATGTCGTAGCCCAGCCGCTTGAACGCCGCCACAGCCTCCGGGTTGCGTTCCAGCGCCCGCGCCACACCGAAGATGGTGAGCGGGATATCGCGCTGCTCGAACAGCCGCAGGATCCGCCAGAGTCCGGCCCGCGAGCCGTACTCGTACATGGTCTCGACACTCTGGTGCCGGTTCGGGAAGGCCGCGCCCGGAACGATATCCGGGGTCAGGAACGCCTCGGAGCCCTCGTCGCCGTCGAGCGGGTTGTTCTCGCCGCCCTCTTCGTAGTTGAGCACGAAGTTGATGGCGATGTTCGCATCACCGGGCCAGTGGGGATGCGGCGGGTTGGGGCCGTACCCAACCATGTCCCGCGGGTAGTTCAGGTCGAAATCGCTCATGCCAGTTCATTTTCCAGCTCGTTGCGCAGCTGCGCCCGGGCTTCGTCGGTCAGGGTGCCGAACAGCCGCAGCCGCGCCATGCCGCCATCGGGGTAGGCGTCGAAGCGCACCCGCACGACCGCCTCGGCGGCATCGATGAGGAAGCGGTGGCGGGTGTCGGGCTGCAGGCGGGTGCGCGGCAGCAACTCCACCTCGGAGCCGTCGGCGCGGATACCGGTCAGCGCGCCCGCACCCGGGGCGTTGAACAGGAAGTACGAGGTGTCGATCTCCGCGGCGGTGACGACGCCCTCGGCGGCCAGCTGCACCAGCACCCAGTCGTTCACGGACTTGTCGCGACCGCGCGCGGTCTCCCAGCCGTCGCCCATGCTGGCGGCGCGGCCCGGCATCAGGATGTTCTGCGGGTGCGAGAAGAAGATGTTCGAGCAGTCGGCGACCAGGCCGCCGTTCTCGATCGCGGCCAGATCGAACGGGCCCGACTCCAGCCAGGCCAGATCCGGCTTGGCGATGCCGTGCACGCGCAGCCGGGCGACGCCGCCGTCGGGGAACATGCGCAGCCGCACGTGGGTCCAGCGCTTGGGCGAGTCCACCGCGAACGGGTTCTTGGAATCGCCGTTGACCTTGGCGCGCTCGACGATGGTGGTCCAGCCCTCGGCGGCGACCAGTTCCTCGGTCGACGGATGGCCTTCCACCGCAATGGCTTCCACCGAGACCTCGGGCGGGTAGTTGCCCTTGAACCAGGCGGTGTCCACGACCACGCCCTTGATCACACCGGGCACGCCCAGGCGGATGATGGCCGAATCGTGGTCGTCGCCGGCGGGGTGATCGCCGTTCTCACCGCGGCGACGGCGGGTCTCCCAGCCGTCGTACACCTGGCCCTTGTGGCCGAAGGTGGCGGGGGAGTAGGTCGCCGCCTGCGGGCGGATCAGGTTCTCCCGCTCGGCGAAGGACTCGTCGTTGGCCCACAGCACGGCGCCACCCAGGGTGCGCACGGCCAGGTCCGGAAGCAGCGTGAAGTCGTCGCTCATAGCGCCGGAATCTTCCTTTCTCGCAGTTGATGCAGTACGTCGACAGAGGCTTTGGGGGCGATGGCGGTGACATCGGCGGGATCGAACGCGCCGCACTCCAGGCCGCGCAGCACCACGGTCGCGAGCGCCTGCGCGGTGGCGGGTTCGTCCATGACCGCGCCGCCCTGGCGATCCAGGTAGCGGCCGATGCGCGGGGCGGCCACGCCCAGGCCCTCGCGGAAGAAGGCGAAGGTGGCCAGCCAGCGGGTGACCAGGTGGCCCGCGCCCATGTCCCAGCCCTGGTAGTAGCCGCGCTCGAGCGAGCGGGTGACCAGGCGGAAGTGCCGCGAAACCGCCGCGCGCACTTCGGCTTCGGTGCCGATGGGCAGCACCTGGGTGGAGCCGTCGCACACCCACACGCCGGTGGTGGCGGCCGCGGCCTGCATGACGGCCTTGGCGTGGTCGGCGACCGGGTGCTCCAGCGACTGGAACTTCGGGGCGATGCCCAGTGCGGCGCTGTAATCGTAAGTGCCGTAGTGCAATCCGGTGGCGCGCCCGGCCGAACGCTGGATCAGCTGCGACACCGGGGAGCTGCCGTCGGCGGCGATGATGGCCTGCGGGGATTCGATCTGCAGCTCGAACTTCAGCGATCCGGCGGGCAGCCCGTGCGCGGATTCCAGTGCCTCGCACAGGTTCACGGTCAGATCGGCCTGCTCGACGTGGCGGATCTTGGGCACGGTGAACACGAAGCCCTCGGGCACGCCGCCCGCGCCCTCGAGGACCTTCTCCAGGGTGCGGATGGCGCGCGCCCACTCCAGGGTGGTCAGGCCCTTGGTGCGGATGCCGCGCGAACGGACCTCGGCCGGAAGGGCTTTGAGCACCGCACCGGCGTTGAGGGCGGCGGCGTCCTCGACCTCGTCGCCGCGGGTGCCGTAGCCGTCCTCGAAGTCGAAGCGCAGGTCCTGGATGGGGCGCTCGCGCAGGGTCTCGAAGACCCGGTTCACGGTCTCCTCACCGGCGAGTTCCACCAGCAGCTCACGCTGATTCTCGGCGAGTTCCAGTGCGGCCGAACCCCATTCGCGCGGGGTGTCGACGGAGGCGTCCGCGCCGGATACGTACGCGGTGTGAATCGGCTGGCCGGGACGGTCACCCGGGTAGAGCCGCGACAGCTCCGAATCCACAGCCTGCAAACGGGATTCGATCCCGTTCAATGTCTCCGGTGCCAGCGTCACGCCTGGCCCTCCTGTTCCTCGATGCCGAAATCGGCGAGCAATCCCACGTACTTCTTCGGTAGTGGGGCCGCGAATTCCCCGCGGCCGGACTTACGCAACTTCATGGTGACCAGCGACTGCACGGTCAGCGTGGCGGCGGCGACGCCGTCCACCACGGGTACCCCGACCTCCTCGGTCAGGAATTCACACAGATCCGCCATCCCGGCGCAGCCGAGCACGACGGCGTCGGAATCGTCGGCGGCCACGGCCTCGCGGCAGGCGTCGGCGATGGTCTGGCGCGCCTTGGGATCCTCGAGCTCGAGCACCGGGATCTCGCAGGCGTGGACGTTCGCGCAGAAGCGTTCCATCCCATAGCGTTCCGCCAGCTCCCAGGCGCGGCCCGCGGTGCGGCCGAGCGTGGTCACGACGCTGAACCGGCGGCCCAGGTGGCTGGCGTACTGCATGGCCGCCTCGGCGATGCCGATGACCGGGCCGCGCGCCAGTTCCCGCGCGGCGTCCAGGCCGGGATCGCCGAAGCAGGCGATCACGTAGCCGTCGACGCCCTCGGCCTCGCCGCGGGCGATCTCGGCCAGCAGGCCGGGCACCGACAGCGCCTCGTCGTAGTGGCTCTCGATGGAGGCCGGGCCCATCGTGGGGTTGACGGCGTCGATCACCGTGCCGGGGGCCGCGACCAGACGCGCGCTCTCCCCGATCAGTGCCGTCATCGCGGCGGTGGTGTTGGGATTGATGACCCGGATCCGCATGAGACCACGCTATCGAACAGAAATAGTTCCGGGGTTGCTGGAACCGTATATGTTCGAAAGCCCCTGGCTCAGCGGTTATATATCTTCTTCACCTGCGGGTTCGGCGAACAAACCGGTATCGGTGGGTAGGTGTTCCAGAACACCGTTGAGCCGTGCGTGATGCCCCTCGCTGGCCGCCAGCAAACCTTCAGCATCCCTCGCGAGGAAGGCCTGCAGCTGCTTGCTGTGGTCGGCGTGCAGCACCACGCGGTCCATGGTCGTCACATGCACCATGGGCTGCACCGGCTCGGTGATGTTCCACGCGTACTCGAGCATGTGCACCACGCGCGGCATGCCCGACGGGCGCACCAGGGCGAGATGGAAATTGCGGGTCTCGCGGTGGTAGGCCACCGCGTTCTCGGTCAGCACCGCCTGCTCGAGACGGGCGTGGATCTCGCGCAGCAGCTGGTGATCGGCCTCGGTGGCATTGTGCACGGCCGCGGCCATGGCCACCGACTCCAGCCGCTCGCGCACGACGTACAGCTCGCGCAGCTCGTCGGCGGTCAGCATGGTGACCTGGTAGCCGAAGTTGGGCCGATGCTCGACCAGGCCCTCGCCGATCAGCGTCTGCAGCGACTCGCGCACCGGAATCGCGCTCACCGTGAACGCGCGCGCGATCTCACCCAGCGGCAGACCGGTGCCCGGGGGCAGGTTCCCCTCCAGGATCATCCGGCGCAATTCACCGAGAATCTCCTGCTGGGAGTAGCCGCGGCGGGCATCCAGGGGCGGGTTGAGCTGGGGCAGGCGAGGTAGACGCGGGCGAGATGGCACGGACCCAACCCTAGCCCGTCGCCCGAGCGGGACGTGACGCGCGACTGGTTACGACCGATTGTGTGGCCTATTACGAAGGTCGTGTGGGTCAAATCTCGTCGGCGTCGTAACCGAGGGCCTTGAGCGAAAGACGATGCAGCGTCTCGCGTTCCGCCGGCGTGAGGCGAGCGAGCAGGTTATCGGTGGCGGCGAAGATCTTGGCGTCGGTCTCCTCGCGCAGGCGATTGCCCGCCGCGGTGATAGCCAGACGGTATTTCCGGCGGTCCTCGGGATCGCGGGTGCGGGTGACCAGACCCGCCTTCTCCAGGCTGTCGATGAGCCGGACCACCTCGCTGCGATCGATGTCCATGGCATTGGCCATGTCCTGCTGGGAGACCTCGCTGGTCTCGGCGAGGTAGGTCAGCACCCAGTGCTCGCGCAGGGGGGTTTCCATCTTCGCGTGCACGGCCTTGTGCAGCTTGCCGAGCGCGTAGGTGGGGTGTCGCAGCAGGCCGGCGGGGTGGAAGTCGCCCGTCGTGCACGGTTCGTCGGTCACCCGCTGATTATATCTATTGTTGAGTAGCTCAATCATTGATACTGTCTGCAATTGAGTTGCTCATCAACTATCGAAGGAGAGTCCGGTGACGCAAATGCGTTCGGACACACAGGTATCCGGCAGCGGGGGAGTGCCCGCCGCGCCCGCTGCTTCCGAGAAAATTCCCGCGCATGTCTGGCGCACCGCCGGAGTGGTGGTGTTCGGCGCGGTCATGGGGATGCTCGACACCTCGCTGGTGAATATCGGGCTGCGCACGATCGGCGCGGATCTGGGCGCGTCACTGGCGACGATCCAGTGGGTGGCCAGCGCTTATCTGCTGGCGCTCGGGGTTTCGCTGACCGTGTGCGGGTGGCTCGCGCGGCGGGTCGGCGTGACGCGGCTGTGGTTGGGAGCGCTGGTCGCGTTCACGCTGACCTCGGTGGCGTGTGCGTTCGCGCCGACCGCGGGCTGGCTGATCGCGATGCGCATCCTGCAAGGGCTCGCGGCCGGACTCATGATTCCGGCCGGGCAGACCATTCTGGGTCAGGCGGCCGGGCCGCAGCGCATGGGTCGCGTCATGGGCGTGGTCGGCATCGCGGTGGTCGGCGCGCCCGCGATCGGGCCGACCATCGGCGGGCTGATGCTGGCGCACTGGAGCTGGGAGTGGTTGTTCCTCATCAATATTCCGTTCGGACTGATGGGATTGGCGCTGGGGCTGCGGTATCTGCCGCGGACCAGCGGCACGCCGATGGAGCGGTTGGATGTGCTCGGCGTGGTGCTCGCCGGTGGCGGTGTGTCCGCGGTGGTTTACGGGTTGTCGGAGATCGGGACGACCGGGTCGGTGACCTCGCCGTCGGTGTGGCTGCCGGTGGTGCTGGGGCTGACCGCGCTGGCCGGATTCCTCACCCGCACACTGCGATCCGAGCGATCGGTGCTGGATGTGCGGCTGTTCGGCAACCCCAGCTTCCGGGCCGCGAACATCGCCGGGTTCTTCTCCGGCGGGGCCATGTTCGGAGTGATGGTGTTGCTGCCCTTGTACTTTCAGGTCCTGCACGGCACCGGGCTCATCCGTACCGGCGTCGACCTGCTCCTCTACGGGCTGGGCGGGATCGTGATGCTCCCGCTGGGCGGCCGCCTCACCGACCGGTTCGGCGGCGGACGGGTCGCGGTGATCGGCAATCTCGCCGTCGCGGCCGCGGTCCTGCCGTTCGCCTTCCTGGCCGCCGACGCCAACGGCCTGCTGATCCAGCTGCTGCTGTTCGTGGCGGGTATGGCGACGGGTGTGGCCGCGATGCCGCTGGCCTCGGCCGCCTACGCCTCGGTCCGCCGTGACCAGCTGCCCGACGCCACCGCCCTGGTGAACATCATGCAGCGCATCGGCGGCGCGGTCGGTGTCGCGCTGGTGGCCGTAATCCTCTCCCGCGCAACGGCATCCGACTGGTCCCTGACCTCCGGCTACCAGCTGGCCTTCGCGGCCCTGGCCGCCCTCTCGCTGGCGGGCTCGCTCGCCTCGACGGTCCTGCGCCGCCATCAGAGCCGCGCCACACTGGAAGGGTGACCGACACCGATTCCCTCGCCTCCCGCAGGACCCGCGTCGAGCGGTTCCTGCGGGATCGCGGCGCGGACACCATCGACCACCCCGGCGGCACCCTGCTCGCCCACCTCCGCCGAGTGGCCGACGTGTTGGCCGCCTGGGGCCACGACGAGGATCTCCAACTGGCCGGTCTGGCCCACGCCGTCTACGGCACCGACGGCTTCGACCGTTATCTCGTCGAACTATCCGACCGCCCAACGGTTATCGATCTACTCGGCCCGCGCGCCGAGTCGCTGATCTACTTCTACGCCTCCTGCGATCGAACGGCCCTCTACCCCCGAATCGACGCCACCCCACTCGTTTTCCGGGACCGTTTCACCGGCGACGAGTTCGAACCCGACGACTCCGACTTCCGTGCCTTCCTGGAACTCACGGCCGCGAACGAACTCGATGTCATGGCCCAGAACTCCGACCTGGCTACCCAACACGGCGCACCCCTCTACGGCTTGTTCACCCGGGTTCGCCCCCACCTGACCCCCGCCGCCTGGTCCGCCTGCCACTCCCAGCTCTCCTCGATACCCCACCCCACGCCATGAACACCCACCCCACTCTGTTCCGCCTGTCGTGGATCACCTTGTCCGCCATAGGCGCGGCCACCCTCGCCTTCGGCCTCATAACCCTGATCGCGCCCCCGTCAGGCGATCGAGGCCTCTGGCGAGCCGACTCCCTCGCCACCATCGGCACCGGCCTGTTCGGCCTCCTGATCAGCCTCTTCGCCTTCCGTGCCCGGCAACCCTGGGCGTGGTGGGCCCTCTGGTTCTACCCCGCGTTCTGGCTCACCCACTTTCTGGCCAACCTGCCCCCGGCCAAGGACCATATTCACCAGATCCTGTTCCTTGTGCTCTCCCTCGCGGCGCTATGCGTCAGCATCCCACAAACCGACCGCTATCCACGTTTGTGACCACGCTCACAATCGGGTTGTCCGCACTGGTGGGAGTGGGTGCCGACGGGCCCGTGCGGGAGCGCCGCTGTTTGCGAATCGTGAGCATGGGTACCGATTTATTCCATGCGAGATTCGTTGGAATCGGACAGGGCCGAATTTCCTTTGCGGAGGTCGGTCGCCGCTAGTGCGATGGGCAATGCCACCGAGTGGTTCGACTACGGCGTATACGCCGCCACGGCCGGATACCTCACATCTGCCTTTTTCCCGGGTGAGTTGGGCACCCTCGGCACCATGCTGGGCTTTGCGGTTTCGTTCGTGTTGCGTCCGCTGGGTGGGATGGTGTGGGGACCGCTGGGTGACCGGATCGGGCGAAAGGCGGTGCTGGCGACCACGATTCTGTTGATGTCGGCCGCTACCGGGGCGATCGGGATTCTGCCGACGCATGCCACCGCCGGAGTGTTGGCGCCGGTGCTACTCATTCTGCTGCGGGTTGTGCAGGGGTTCTCTACAGGTGGTGAATATGGCGGTGCGGCAACTTATCTCGCGGAATGCGCGGGCGATCGCAAGCGCGGTTTTCTGGGTAGTTTCCTAGAATTCGGCACGCTGGCAGGGTTTGTCGGCGGATCGGCCGTGGTGCTGGCTTGCCAGGTAATTCTCGGGTCGGAAGCCATGTACGACTGGGGCTGGCGAATTCCGTTCCTGCTGGCCGTGCCGCTTGGGCTGACCGGGTGGTATCTGCGCGCCAAGCTGGACGAGTCGCCGGTGTTCACCGAACTGTCCGAGCAGGGTGATCGCGATACTCCGCCGGCGGGGTTGCGCGAGGTGCTCACCACCTATCGGCGTGAGGTGCTCACGCTGGTCGGACTGGTGGTGGCGCTCAACGTGGTGAACTACACGCTGCTCACCTATCAACCCACCTACCTGCAGCGCACCCTGCACGTCGGCGAATCCACCACCACCGCAATGATGTTGATCGGCCAGGTGGTGATGATGGTGTCGCTGCCGTTCTTCGGGCGGCTCTCCGATCGGGTCGGGCGGCGGCCGATGTGGCTGGTCTCGCTGATCGGGCTGGCTGCGCTCGCGATACCCATGTACTGGCTGATGGGGCGCGGCATCGTGTGGGCCGTCATCGGATTCATCGTGCTGGGTCTGCTGTACGTGCCGCAGCTGTCGACCATCAGCGCGACCTTCCCGGCAATCTTCCCGACCCATGTGCGCTACGCGGGATTCGCGTTGGGCTACAACGTATCCACCGCCCTGTTCGGCGGCACCGCCCCGCTGGTCAACGAGGCGGTGATCGAGCGGACGGGCTGGTCGCTGTTCCCGGCGGCCTATATGGTGGCGGCCTCCATGATCGGGCTGATCGCCTGCGCGTTCCTGCGGGAGACGGCGGGAACTTCGTTGCACGGCTGCGAGATTCCCGAGGCCGAGCCCGTTCCCGTTGCGGCACAGCGCTGACTATTTGCGGCAGAGCGCTGACTATTTGCGGGGCCCGACCTCCCGGAACGCGACGACGGCGACCACCGCGAGGAGCACGAAAGCCACTGCGCTGATGGCCGATACGGTGTGCAGGCCGACGGTGAAGGCCGCGTCCGCGGCGGACCGCACACCGTCGGCCAGCACGGACGGCAGGCCGGGCGTCACGGCGGCGGCACCCGTGACGCTGTCGCCCGCGTGGGCGGCGGCTTCCGGTGGCAGGCCGTCCGGTAACTGAATCTCGTTGCGGTACACGGCCGCACCGATACTGCCGAGCACCGCGACCCCGGCGGCGACGCCGAACTGGCCGCCGGATTCCATCGTCCCCGAGGCCGCACCCGCTCGCTCGGGCGGCGCGGCTCCGAGCACCAGGTCGTAGCCGAGGGCCAGGCCGGGGCCGATGCCCGCCATGGCGACGGCGAAACCGGTTACCAGTAAAGGCAATCCGCCGTCAGCCGTGACCAGTGTGAGGGTGGCGTAACCGACGGCCGAGACCACCATCCCGGTGGCGATGATGTAGGCGGGTCGGAATCGCTGTGCCAGGACCGGTGATGCGCCGATGGTCACGAGCATGGCGAGCGCGGGCGGGACCAGCCAGAGTCCGGCGCGCAGGGTGGACAGGCCCAGCACCGACTGCAGGAACAGGTTGATCATCAGGATCGCCCCGCCCTGCATCATGCCGGTGACCAGGCTGGACCCGAACGCGCCGCGAAAGATCCGATTGCCGAACAGGCTCACGTCTATCAGCGGATCGGGCAGACGGCGCTGGCGGCGCACGAACGCGAATCCGGCGACAGCCCCGACCACGAGCGCCACCCACGCGCCAGGGTTACGTCCGTCGCGCGCCAATTCGGTGATTCCGTAGACGGCGGGCAGCACGGCGGCCAACGAGAGGACGACACTGATCGGGTCCGGCCGCCCCGCGTCACGAGTTCTGCTCTCCGGCAAGAGAATCGGCCCCGCGATCAGCAGCATCACCATGACCGGCACGGCCAGCAGGAACACCGATCCCCACCAGAAGTGCGCGAGCAGCAGCCCACCCGCGATCGGCCCGAGAATGGCTCCGCCCATGAAGCAGCCGGTGAACGCCGCTACCGCACCCGCCCGCTGGGCCGGGTCCGGGAACATGGCGGTGACCAGCGCCAGCCCCGACGGCGCCAGCGTCGCCCCGGCGATGCCCAGCAGGGCGCGCGCGAGGATCAGCATGGCCGGATTCACCGCGAACGCGGCCAGCACCGAACTCCCCGCGAACGCCGCCGCGCCCGCCAGCAGCAGCCTGCGATGCCCGATCCGATCCCCGAGTGTTCCCATGGTGACCAGGAATCCGGCGATCATGAAGCCGTAGATGTCCAGGATCCACAGCTGTTCGGCGCTGGTGGGCGACAGGTCCGTCGCGAGTTTCGGCAGCGCCAGGTTCAGGACGCTGAAGTCGATCGAGATGACCAGCACGGGCAGCGCGAGCGCGGCCAGTCCCAGCCATGCGCGCCGCCCGGCTTTCTCGGCCCTCGGTTGAATGTCGGTGATATCCACGGGAGTCCCTTTCGTCGGTCACCGAAGCGACGAACGAAGGGACCTCGAATGGACAGCGGCCGGGTCAGCGTCCGAAAATCCGCCGCCACCAGGGGCGTTCGGCGGGCTCAGGATCGGAAGGTGGCGGCGGGACCGGCTTGCGGGCGGCTCGGGCGGCCTCCCGTTCCGCGCGCCAGTTCTCGACGACCTCGTCCACTTTCAGCGGACCGATAGGGACGTACGGCCCCGAAGGCATACGCAGCCATTGCACGATGCGGTCGTTCAGGTCGGTAACCGCGGCGCGAACTTCCCTCTCCGACACCATGTCTCGCACGGTCTCGGGCATACGTTCGCGTTCTCGCCGCAGCACGATGGATTCGGGCAACAGAGCGTCGGCGCTCGCGCCCTCGCGTTTCAAATAGCCGCGCAGCCAGGAGTCCTCATCGGCCGCGCCGGGCGGAATGGGTTGCCCCGCACCCTTCAGGTTGTCGAATTCGCCGCGCTCGGTGGCTTCACGAACCTGTTTGTCGATCCACGATTCGTAGGTCATTCCGGGCGGTTTGCGCTCGGTCATGACTCCGAGTCTACCGGCGCGTCAGCGCGCCTCTTCGCGCTCGCGGGCCGCTGCGGTCTCGCGCGGGTTGTCGATGGTGAGCGGATCTTCTCCGAGCTCGGTGTGGGATTCCTCTGTGTAGAAGTGGACTTCGTGGCCGTCGGGATCGTGCAGGTGGGGCAGGATCCAGCCGAGCGAGGCCCGGTGCACGCCGGCGTGGGATTCACCCAGGCCGGTGAGGTGCGCTGCGAGCGCCTCCAGGGCCGCGCGGTCCGGCACGCCGATCGAGAAGAAGTCGAATCCTGCTGTGGCCGCGGCCCTTTCAGGATCCAGGCGCAGCCCGAGCATGGGGCCGCCGTTCGAATGATGCAGGGCGACACCCCTCAGGACGCCCTGCTCGGTGAATTCGACCCCGACCGTGTACTCGAGCCGCGTGCGGTACCAGTCGCTGGAGCGGGTCAGATCGGAAACGGGAAGCTTGAGGTGATGTACCCCGGACAGAGTGGGGATCATTGCTGGTATCCTCTGCAGTACCGATGTAATAGTGCAGCATCACTGTAGTGATGCAGTAAGGATGCAGCGAATGAGCCGCGGTGTCAAGAAGTCATCGCCCCTATGGGACGCCCGCAAGGCCGAGACCGAGCGGAAGATCCTCGACGCCGCGACCCGCCTGTTCCTGTCCGACGGCTACGCCGCCACCTCCCTCGCCGCCGTCGCCGAGGCCGCCGAGGTCGGGTCCCGCACCGTCTACCTCCGCTTCGGCACCAAGGCCGAACTGCTCAAACGCGCCATCGACGTCGCGATCGTCGGCGACACCCAAGACATCGACCTGGCCCACCGCGACTGGCATGTCCGCGCCGCCACCGCCCCCACCCTCGAGGAACGGATCACCGCCTACGCCCGAGGCGCAAGCCAACTGATGGCCCGCGCCGCCCCGCTGATCGCCGTCGCGGCGGCAGCCGAGCCCAGCGAGCCCCTCATCGCCGAAGCAGCCCAGGCAGGCCGCGCCGCCACCCAGCAGCACATCGCCGACATCTGGCGAAAAATGCGCGCCGACAACCTACTTCACCCCGAAGCCGACCTCGACTGGATCATCACCACGGTCGGCCCCCTGGGCCAAGCCGACACCTACAACCTAGGCGTCCGCACCCTCAACTGGACCCCCACCCCCTACGAATCCTGGCTCCACACCACCTGGCTCCGCCTAGCCAC
>NZ_BAAFGR010000053.1:0-44039 GCF_041154655.1 Nocardia sp. JMUB6875 | reverse complement strand
CTTCGGAGTTCGACCCGCTCTCCGCACACGCCAGCACGATCCTCGACCGAAGCGCCAATGCCTGCGCCGTCTTTCGACGACGCGACCATCCCACCAGCACCTGACGTTCGGCATCCGACAGCTTCAAAGGCTCGACCTTCGGCGGCACGCGGCCACCCTATACCCTTCACCGCCAACGAACTTACGATTCATGACACTAGGTGATGTCACGAATGCGTTGTTCAACGGAATGACAGCCATTTTCAAATCCATCGGCCTGTAGGACATCGACGGGTATCAGTCGATCGGAAACAAGTTGTGGGTTCGCTGCGTCGTCGCCGGTGAGGGCCGATCCTGGGTCCGCACCGGCGCGCCGCCGTAACCGACTGAACCGCAGTCGAAGACACGCCAATGATCGAAATCCCTGTGATCAGAACCGAACCCAGACGCAGCACGGGCTACAACTCCGGCTTCACCTTCGATTACGGCGTGGACTTCCCGGGTCGACACTCCATTGCCGGCGGCCGTGCGACACCACCGCAGGTAGACCGTCGCGGTTGGCGACGATCGCCATCGGGGAGTGTCCGGATCGCTGAACGCCCGGGTCGCGCGCCCGATTGTGGCTGTGCACAATGTTGCGCCCGAGATCGCGGGCAGGCCATAACAGGGGGTGGTTGGTTGCCGCCGAAAATTCATGAAACGAGTTGGGTGACGGACCCGCTCGGATCGAATTCACGGAAGGGCATACCGGAATGAACGGAATTACCCGTACCACAACAATTGCCGCATCTCTCGCGGTGTCATTGGTGATGCTTTCGCCGGCTTCGCTGGTGTCAGCGGATACCGGCAGCTTGTCGCCGGCACCGCATATATTTCCGGGCATCACCAGCGGGTCCGGCGCCGGTAATTCCGGCAGCGCCGGGGCAGCCGGGCCGGGTGGTCAACCCGGCGCGGGCGGAGCCGGAACCGGAGGGCGCACGCTTCCCGGACCTGCTGGAGTCCCAGGACTTGGCAGTCTCGGCGGCAATCCGGGTACCGGAGGAGCAGGTACCGGCGGTCCCGGAGGGAGCCAGGGCGGCGGTGGCAACCAGGGCGGCGGTGGTGCGGGTGCCGGCGGGACCGGCACAGGCAGTCTCGCAGGCTTTCCCGGTGGCGCGGGCAATGGTGGAGGCAACCAGGGCGGCGGTGGCGCAGACAATTCCGGCGGTAACCCGAATGGTGCGGCGGGCGCGGGCAACCCGAATGGCGGTGGGGCCGGTGGTAATCAGAACAGCGACGACGGCAAGAAGTGCCTCAGGGGAATCCTCGATGTCAAATGGAGTTGTCTCTCGGGAAACCCCTTGGAAGCGGTGGGCCAAATCGCAACCCAGATGGTCGAAGCGGTGGGTCACGGGATCGACGTCGTCCTCGACCTGTTCCGCCCAGAGAAGGACCATCATGACCGTTTCCGCTGGCCCAATGAATCTCAATGAAACGCATTACCGGTGTGCCTGAACGTAATTGGTTCACCGGTCCACATCGGTTCCGTCCTCGGCAATCCCGCATGAGGCCGCTTAAAGGGAGGCTAGTTGGAATGAAAAACGCAATTGTCACCGGCGTGCTCGCGGCCGCGGCGACGGCTTTCACCGTGGGTGTTGCCGGCGCGGAACCCGCGGTGGTGCCGCCGAATTCGGCGGCACCACCCGCCCGGCTCGATGTCGGTCCGCTCACGCTCACCGACGACGGTTCGATGGTTGCCCTCACCGGTCCGGACGACCAGATGATCGGGGCGGCGCCATTGGTTCCGGCGCATGGTGATTCGGCGCCCGCGGCGGCTCCCGCGAACGAGGTGGCGCTGGTCGATCCGGGCATCCACGAGGTATCCGATTTCCCGCTGCTGCGCCAGAACAACGGCCTGGCGGGAGCGGCCGTCGGCGCGGTGGTCGGTGGCGCGATCGGTGCGGCGGCAGGTGGTTTGGCCGGCACCTTCGTCGGTATACCGTTGCTGATCGTTCCGGTCGCGGTGGTGCCCGGTCTGCTGGTCGGCGGGCTGGCCGGCGGCGCGCTCGGAGCGGCCGTCGGTGGCGGTATCGGCGCGGGAATCGGCGCGGCCATTCCGTTGCGAGACAAGCCCAATCGGTCAATCGCAGGAAGGAACACCGTTCGCGTCGGCGGTGCACTGCAATCGGAGGTGGGGTATGCGGGCCATGATTCGCCCGCGACTCGGGCAGCTGACCGTAAATCCGTGGGATTCTGCCGCTTCCGGGTATTTTGCGGAAGGGGATAGTCGGGTTCCAACTCACAGGTAGGTGTGTCGTGAAATGTATGCGGACCATCGCCGTCACAATTGTGGTTGGTTGTTCATTGTCGCTGGGGCAAATATCCGCCAGGGCAGAACCGGACCAGGGGCCGACCGCGCTCCAGCAATTGATCGATGAACTTATTCCCGCGCCGTCGTCGGTATTGCCGCCGGCCGGGCCCGCCCCGGCCGGGGTGGCCCCGGAACTGGCGACCGTGTGGCACGCGATACGCTCCGCACCGACCGGTGATCCCTTCTTCGACCTCCGGCCCGCGGACCTCGACCGGTACGCACCCGGCGACATCATCGAATCGCGGGATATCACCTGGCCGGCGGTGCCGATGGTCCTGACGTCGGTGCTGGCGCTGTTTCAGCGGGCGGTCCTGCTGAAGTTCCGCACCACCGATGCCTCCGGCGCGCCTTCCTTCGGCACCGCCACGCTGCTGGTGCCCTTCAACCCGTGGACCGGGTCGGGGACCCGCCCGGTGTTGCTGAACGCGACACCGATCAATGCGCTCAACCGGCGCTGCACCCCCGGCTACGTGCTGTCGCACGGATACAGTGTCGACTCCGTCAATGGCAATGACTTCGTCCCGTCACCCTCCATGTGGGCCGCGAGCCGGAACTACGCGGTGGTGATCCCCGATCACGAAGGCCCCCTGATGGCGTACGCCGAGCCGCGGGTCGCCGGGCACACCATGCTCGACACGGTGCGCGCGGTCCGCAACCTGGCGCCGGATCAGTTCGGCGAGAGCCGTTTTGCTCTGACCGGCTACTCCGGTGGCGCCATCGCCTCCTATGGCGCCGCAATGCTGGCCCGCGAATACGCCCCGGAACTGGTCCCGCGCCTCGCCGGCGCCGCCATCGGTGGCCTGCCCACCGACTACCGGGCCTTCGCCGAAACCTACGACGGCACTTATGTTTCGGGGTTACTGCTCACCATCACCCTCGCGATGGCCAGGGAACATCCGGAAATCATCGGCCGCATGAATCACCTGGCCCAATGGGCGGCGATGTCACCTATCAAAGAGGTGTGCAGCGCCAACACCGCGACGCTGGGAGTGTTCGGCATCCCCTATGCGGCACTGTCCAATACGCGCGACCCACTCCACAGCGCGGTGGCCGAAAAACTCTTCCAGCGAATGAGCCTGAAGGACAAGAAGTCCAGCATTCCGATCTACATCTACAATGGGTTGCACGACCCATGGATGCATGCCGCGGACGCCGAGGCCCTCTTCAACCAACAATGCGCGCTCGGAGTCCCGGCTACCGAGAAAATCGTCGCTGGTGAACACATCCTCGGCTACGTCAACGGCTTCTTCGGATCCACAGACTGGCTGGGCAAGCGCCTTACCGGCATCCCCGCACCCCACACCTGCGAACTGGCGCAACACACCCGCCCCGTACCGCCGACCACCCCCAACCAGCGCACCCGCGCCCCCAAACCGCCCTAATGACGCACACCCAATCTCGTCCGGTGGTGGAACGCTGCTGCCGCCGTGTCGCTTTCGACGAGTGATGTCGTGTCAGACGTATCGGTAGCCAAGTGCGCTGATATCGAGGACATCTTTGACGGTTACGCTGTCGGACCCGACGATTCGATCGGTCACCTTCGCCGAACTCGCATCCGCGTTGGGCCCGTCGTATTGAGCCATGTTCCCCGCTCTGCTCTGCCAAACCGACCAGAGCCGGTCCACGTTGGCGATGTGCAACCAGAACACCGGGTCGGCCGGGGCGTAACGGCCTGCCATGTCACCACCGATTCCCGTGTGAACCGGTCCGCTGAACTGGTACTCGATTCCCGGGCGCAATTGGTGATACGTCGTGGTGTTGGCGAGGAACGACGAGACTGCTGCCGGGCTGGCCCACCCGCTGATCCGGTCGCCTCGCTCGAACTTCCTCCGCAGCTGGTGCCGTTCAGGAACGCTGACCTGCCACGCACCGAACCTGCCCGCGGACGCGACCACGCCCGTCCGGGAATCTCCGTTGCCGCCCACAAAGCCCGGCCCAAGAACCGCCGACTTTTCCGGAGCGGCATAATCCCGCTGCGCGTCCCAGTAGGGGACGGTTGCACTCGCTTCGACCGCCTGGACCGCGTTCTCGAACCGGAACAACAACTCTCGCAGATACGGCAGCCACTGCGAGCTCCCCGCGACACGGGGGAACTGCTGTGCATACTGCCCGACGAAACGGTCGTATTGACCGGAGGCGTTCAACTGGATCACCGCATTCACATACGTTGCCCACTCGTCAGCCCGCAGGGCCCGAACTTCCCGGCGCTGCCGAAGGGTCTGGGTGTACCCGCGTGCTGCGCCTCCGAACACTCCCGTCGCAACGCCCACCACACCGGTGGAGGCTGCCCACAAGATTCGCCGCCGACCAATCCCGTGCCCTGCCACCCGCAGCCCTCCGCTCTACCTCGACATTGGTTAGCGAAATAATTGCCTATGTTGCAGCTGCTTTGGCTGAACAACACCGGAGTGGCAGACCCCAACAGGCGCCGCCGATCAATAGGTCAGCCCGGTGGTCCAAGGTCGAGAGCTGGGTCAATCGCAGGAAGGAACAGCGTTCGCGTCGGCGGTGCACTTCAATTGGAGGTCGACGCGCTTCTTGGCGAGCTGCGTCAGGACTGTTCTTTTCGCTTCCTCTTCGAGTTGCTTGGTGAAGGAGCTTTGGGAGGGTAGACAGTGGAAGTCGAGCTGCTGCTTCTGCTGGGTTGGCACATGCAGCGGTTTCGTCGAGAAGCAGGAGCCGTGGAGGTTGGCTGGGCACCCGCGGACCCCGTCGTGCTGAGACAGGTTGCCGCTGTGGCGATGCCGACGATGATCAGTAGTCTGCCAGCGCCTGAGCGCGGTCGTGGGGTCATTGCTCGATTCAACCCGGAGCATCGCTCACCTTGAGGCAACTCGCCGGTCGCCCGTCGGAAGGAATGTCGCGAGCCACAAGATTTGAGTAATCGGCTGATCGAATCCACAGGAGGTGGGGACGAGTCGGGCGGCAATCTGGTCAGTGCGGGCACAGCGTCCGATCGGTGCGAATGAGAGGAATTCTGGCCATGAAATTCAATTCTTCCGGCAAGTCGAATAGCAAGCTTGTGGGCATGTCGCTCACCGCGGCGGCGGGAATCATGGTGGCATTGGTCGCCGTCGCGCCTATCGCCGGCGCTAACGCCTCACCTGCTGCCGGTCCGCCCGGTGGAAGCGCTGGTTCCAGTGGTTCGCTTGGTTTCACTCCGTTCGGATGGCAGCAACAGCTGGACGGATTGCGCAGTGCGTTCGGCTCGGGAAGTCTCGGCGGGATACAGCATTTGCCTGCTCCCACGCCGCACGCGAACAGTTAGTGCACCTCCTGCTCGCCGGTGATCCAGGTGGAACTGCACGGACCGGCAGGGAATGTTCATTCCGGATACCCGGTTGCGGTAGTTTCACCTGGTACGAGTGTTTCCGAAGATCATCCCTCTACTGAACTGGCAGCGCGCTGCCGAATGAAGGAGGCGTGATGGGTTTCGAAGAGAACACCAAGCCGTTGACGACCGGCGCGGGTGCGCCGGTCGCCGACAATCAGGACAGTCTGACGGCGGGTCCGCGTGGGCCGATGCTGCTGCAGGACCTGTGGTTTCTGGAGAAGCTGGCGCACTTCGATCGTGAGGTGATCCCGGAGCGGCGTATGCACGCCAAGGGTTCGGGGGCGTTCGGCACGTTCCGGGTCACGCACGACATCACGCGGTACTCCAAGGCGGCGATCTTCAGCAAGGTCGGCAACGAGTGTGAGACGTTCATGCGGCTCTCGACCGTCGCCGGCGAGCGCGGAGCGGCCGACGCCGAGCGCGACATTCGCGGCTTCGCCGTGCGCTTCTACACCACCGACGGAAATTGGGACGTCGTCGGCAACAACACTCCCGTCTTCTTCTTCCGCGATCCGCTGAAATTCCCCGATCTCAACCACGCCGTCAAACGCGACCCGCGCAGCAACCTGCGCGACCCCGAAAACAACTGGAGCTTCTGGGTGAACCTGCCCGAGGCGCTGCACCAGGTCACCGTCATCATGAGCGACCGTGGCATCCCGAAGTCCTACCGGCACATGCATGGCTTCGGCTCGCACACCTTCAGCCTCATCAACGCCGACAACGAGCGATTCTGGTGCAAATTCCACTTCCGCACCCAGCAGGGCATCGAGAACCTGACCGACGAAGAGGCCGCCGAGCTGATCGGGCGCGACCGCGAATCCCACGGGCGCGACCTCTACGAGGCGATCGAACGCGGCGACTATCCGAAGTGGACGCTGTCGATCCAGGTCATGCCCGAGGCCGAGGCGGAGACCTACCGGTTCCACCCCTTCGACCTGACCAAGGTGTGGAGCAGGAAGGACTATCCGCTGATCGAGGTCGGCGAGCTCGAGCTCAACCGCAACCCGGACAACTACTTCGCCGATGTCGAACAGGCCGGTTTCAACCCGGGCAATCTCGTGCCCGGCATCTCGATCAGCCCGGACCGGATGCTGCAGGGCCGGCTGTTCTCCTACGGCGACACGATCCGCTACCGGGTCGGCGTCAACCACCACCAGGTGCCGGTGAACTATCCGCGCGCCGCAAAGGATTTCAACATCTACCACCGCGACGGAAAGATGCGCGTCGACGGCAACCAGGGCGGCGTGCCCAGCATCGAGCCCAACAACACCGGCAGCTGGCCCGAACAACCCGCGTACGCCGACCCGCCACAGGCCATCGGCGAGTGGGCCGACCGCTTCAACGCCCGCGAGGACGACGACAACTACTTCGAGCAGCCCGGTGATCTGTTCCGATTGATGACCGGCGAGCAGCAGCAGGTGTTGTTCGACAACACCGCTCGGGCGATCAATGGCGCTAGCCCGGAGACCATCGAGAAGCATATCGCCAACTGCACCAACGCCGATGTGGCCTATGGCGCGGGCGTCCGCAAAGCCTGCGAGGCGATCGGGGCGCTCTAGCCACGCCGACCACTGGGTGACAACCCGTCCGAGCAGAGCAGGAGGATTCATGCCGCACGTCTCAGCGAGATGTGCATTCGCGGTAATCGGTGCGATGTCGCTGGGGTGCACGGTGATTCTCGGCGGTGCGGGCGCGTCTGCTGTGCCCGCACCGGATGCCCAGCCTGTGCGATACGTGGCGATGGGAGACTCGGCGGCCGCGGGCCCACTCATCTGGCCCCAGGCCGATTGGCCTTGCGCGCGGGCCGAACGCGATTGGCCACGGATCGTCGCCGAGCGGCTCGGGGTGCGTGAGCTCACCGATGTCACCTGTTCGGGTGCGACGATCCAGGATTTCTCGCATGCGCAGGCGACATTGGTGCCGTCCGGTTCCGCATCGGGTTCCGCTTCTCCGACAGCGCAATTCGACGCGCTGAGCGAGCTGACCGACTTGGTGACGGTGGAAGTCGGCGGCAACGACATCGGCACGGTGGGCGTGGGTGTGCGATGCCTGGACTATGTACCCGGCGGCGCGGATTGCGCGCGGGCGTTCAACGCCGACGGGGACGAGATCGCCCGGCGGATCGAGGCGTTCCGTCCGAAGTATGCCGCGATGCTCACCGAGATCCATCGACGCGCGCCGAAAGCCCGGGTGGTGACCGTCGGATACGGAACCTATCTGCCGCTCAACGGTTGCGACGGGCAGCCGTTTCGCCCGGAATCGGCGAACTACCTGCAGGGCATGATATTTCGGCTGGATCAGATGATCGCTGACGAATCGGCCGCCGACCGACCCGGCAAACCCGGTGAGCGCCAAGCCCAATACGTCGACATCGCCACGCCCAGCCGGGATCACAACATGTGCGCGGCCCCGCAGGTGCAGTGGTTCTACGGTGTCTCACCGAAAGACGTCGCGCTCACACCGTTCGCGGGTGCGGCGCCGCTCCACCCGACCGCCCTCGGCATGCAGGGGATCGCGGAGGTTATCTCGGCCGCGATCATGGCGGGAACGACCGGCTGATGGGAATGCCCGACGAACCCGGCCGTGCTCGGTCGGACAGGACGCGGCGGCGGTTGCTCTGGGGTCTGTCCCTCGCGGTGGCGGCGTCGTTCGTGCTCGGCACGATCGCTGTCGGTTTCCATGCCGGTCGGCATCGGGACACCGATACCGCGCCCGGAATGGTGATGAACGATGAGGCGGAGGTCGACCGGGCCGTCGCGACTCGCTTCGCGCCCGGCGAGCAGTATTTTCGCCTGCCGACCGGTGTCCTGCTGTATTCCGTGGAATTCGTGAATGCGTTCAATGTCAAGGCAACCGGGATCGTATGGCAGCGCATACCCGCGGATCTACCCGCGGACGTGGGGCACGGGGTGATGCTGCCGGAGTCCGAGGAGGTGCGTGGCACCGAGCCCGCCTTCAGCTTCGACGACCATGGCGATCGAATCGAATTCTGGACATTTCACACGGTGCTGCGGCAGACGTTCGACTATCGCGCGTATCCGCTCGACCGGCACGCGATCTGGATTCGGATGCATGCCGCCGATCCCTACCACAAGATTCAGCTGGTTCCCGATTTCAAGGCGTTCCCGCCGGGCCGCCCGGCCGCGCTGCTGGGCATTGTTCCCGGATTCGTCTACGGCGACTGGCGTCCGGAGTACACGGCCTTCAGTCTGCGCCACCGCGATCTGGGGCTGACGCTCGACCAGGCCGGATTGCAGCAGGCGGACCTGTATTACAACCTGGGCGTCAATCGCAGTCCGATCGGGCCGACGCCGGGCCGCCTGGTTCCGGTCCTGCTGCTGGCGGTGCTGCTGTTCCTGTCGTTGTTCGTCACCACCACGGAACCGGAGCGGCGGACGGTGTCCGGATTCACCACCTTCGCGGTCATCGCCTTCGTCATCACCAGCACGCTCGTGATCGCCGTGAACCACAATGCCGTCCGCGCCGAACTCGGGTCGGTCGGTTTCGCCTACATCGAGAGCTGGTACATCGCGCTGTACACGATGACCCTGCTGGTCGCGACGAATGCCACGCTCCTGGTCACGGGCGGACTGAGCCGGATGGTGCGCTGGCGCGAGAACCTGCTGCCGAAACTGATCTACTGGCCGCTGTTCACCGGCGAGATGTTCCTCGCCAGCCTGGTCTTCGTCGGCATCTGAGACCGCAACGAATTCATAGTTCCCAGAACGGTTTCCGATTCAGCGACGAGCGTGCACCTCGAGTGCCGCCCGGACGGCGCTTTCCAGGGCCCCGGCGATCCAGGCCGGCTTCAAGGTGGTGTGGTCGCCCGCGAAGTGCACCCGGCCCTCGACGGTCCGGGTGAACCGGTGCAGTTCGGTCAGTTGACTCGGCATCGGAATGGCCGCCTCGCCGAGCGCGTAGTGGGCCTGCATCCAGCTCTGCGAGAGTCCCGCACCCGTGAATTCCCTTAGGACCGTGTCGGTTCCGAAGACATCGGACACGCCGCGCAGGGCGTGGTCGACGCGCTCGTCGGCGGTCAATGAATCCCATCGCATGGCATCGTCGGACCAGGTGTAGCTGGCCAGCACCACACCGCCGGCGGGCTGGTCACCGCCTTCGGAGGCGTCGACATGCGAAGGGAAGTAGACGAAGCGATTGGGATTGTCGGTGACACAGCCACCGCCGCGGAAGCCGAGGTCACCGCTTTCCCAGAACCGAGTCCTGAACTCCAGCAAGACTTTGGTGGCGGCATCCTGATGCGTGGCCACCACCGCTCGCCGCTTCGAATACGACAGGGGCGGGTCGAAGGTACAGAAGCGGATGGCGCTCAACGGAATCGCGACGACCGCGTAGTCGGCATCGACGGTCTGCGTGGAGTCGGGAACCTCGTTCGGTACGTCGTCCCGGTCGTACTCGCCCACGGTGGTCACGCGGACACCCTGCTCGGTCTGCTCCAGGCGGGTCATCCGCCGCCCCATCTGGATCGCCGGTCCGAGTTCCGCGGCCAATGCGTCGGTGAGCGAGGCGGTGCCGCCCTCCAACTCCCAATAGGTGGCGCCGGGCCGAATCAGGGCGTGGTCCACCAGCATTGGAATAACGCCGTAGTGCAGTCGGGAGGTGAGGTTCTCCAAGGTGCCGACGGCCTGAATCTGCGGTAGCTCCCAGCCCTGGGCGTGCAGAAAATCGAGCGTCGCCATGGGTTCGTATTTGTCGAACATCGCGGCCCAGCCATCGATCTGCTTGTCGATCGACTGGTCGGTGGACACCTCGAACTTCTTGACCGCGGCGTCGAGGGCGGCCCGAGTCGTCGTGGTGAACGACGCGCCACCGAAACTCTTGTTGATCGGAGTCGGGTTGTGCCCGTATTGGTCGCGGGTGACGCGCTCCCCGTTGACACGGATCAGGGTTCGGTTGGCCGCCACCGGGCGGTTGTAGGCCGGCCCGCCGTTGTGGTTGGTCCAGGGCTCGCCGGTGAAGGACTTGTATGAAACCGGCGGTGGGGCAGCGGGAGACAGGGTGTCGGGCAGGACGTCGCTGTTGTAGAAAGGCCGGCGGCGCACGCCGAGTTTGTCGCAGAGGGCCAGCACCAGCGGATGACTGTCCGGCAGTCGCATCGCTCCCGCCTCGGCGTACAGCCTCTTGTCCTCGAAGCGCTGACGGAAGGTTTTGACCCGCCCGCCGGTGCGATTGCTGTTGGCCTCCAGCACGGTGACGTCGTGCCCGGCATTCTTCAGCAGCCAAGCGGTCGCCATACCGGCCGGTCCAGCGCCGACCACGACGATCTTCTTCGGCTGGGTGGCAGCCGGAAGGCCGTTGTCCACCAGGATCTTCAGGTATTCGAGGGTGAGATCGGAGTTGTCGTCGCCGACCTGCAGCATCTCTCGAGCCAGCAGTTCGCAGGTGTCGCGGTTCCGGCTGGGATCCGACGCCGGCAGCGCATATGCGGGCAGGGTGCGAAGACTGACGGTGGCGGCCCCGACGGCGAGTGCACCGGCGGAGCGAAGGAACCCGCGTCGCCCGATCGTCCCTTCCGACATGCCTCAGCGGTCCTTCCGGTGGGAAATGCGGCTCGAGAGCTACCGAGGTGGATACCGAAGGAAGCTAGCAAACAATAGGCAAATTGCATTTGGACACGCATGAGTCGTCTCCGTAGCGAAAAGCCCGGCACGTACTCCGCGTGTTGATAGCTGCCTGATAGCCATTGATCGGTGATGATGTCGTGCTGAGGCAGGGCGATCCGAGCCATTTGCCATGCCGTGGAGCAGGTGGTCCGACCACTGCGTGTGGGCCGATCGCAGCGTTCCCCAGCCCCCACGGCTCTCGGGTAGTGCGCGGAGTTCTTCGATCAGTGAGTTCGATTCAACGGACGGAGGATCGGGATGACGGTTCGGGACCGGCGACCATTGCTGGTGAGTAAAGGGTGGATCCAGGGGTGCGCGCTGGTCGCGATCTTCGGGTTCTTTGTCATCGGCATGCTGGCTTTCCGGACCTACGACGACGGGCCGCCCATCCCGGATCGGGTGGAAAGTCCCAGTGGGGAGCTGCTTTACACCGCCGACGACATCAAGCACGGCCAGCAGATCTTCCTGGCGGCGGGGTTGATGGAGTACGGGTCGGTGCTCGGGCACGGCGCCTGGCTGGGTCCCGACTACACCGCCGATTACCTGCGCCGCGCCTCCGATAGCGCGCTCGAGGGGATGACCGGCGACGACACTGCTCGCGCCAAGGTGATCGAGGACTTCCAGGCCAACCGCTACGACTCGGGCACCGGCATCCTCGTCTACAGCGACGCGCAGAGCCGCGCCTTCACCCAGCTCGTCGACCACTATGCCGACGTGTTCGGCCGCGACGACACGAAGCTGGGGTTGTTGCCCGAGGTGGTCAAGGATCGTGCGCATGTCCACGACATGACCTCGTTCTTCTCCTGGACGGCCTGGATGTCGTCGGCGCACCGGCCGGGCCTGGGCTACTCCTACACCAATTCCTGGCCGCCCGAGCCCCGTGTGGGCAACGCGCCGCCCGCGAATATCATTGTGTGGAGCGTGATTTCGCTGATCGCGTTGCTCGGCGGGATCGGCCTGGTGTTCGCCGCGTTCGGCCGCTGGGGTGAGAAGATCGGCTGGCGGGGCCGTGAGGCGGCGACGCTGTCGTTCCGCGCACCCGGCGATGTCGCACTGACCCCGGCGCAGCGTTCCACCCGCTGGTATTTCGCGGTGATGGTGGTGCTGTTCGGCGCGCAGGCCCTGCTCGGCGCGGCGTCGGAGCATTACCGGGCCGATGTGACCAGCTTCTTCGGCATCGATCTGGCCCGCGTGCTGCCCTACAACCTGACCCGGACCTGGCACCTGCAGCTGGCGTTGTTCTGGGTGGTCGCGGCCTTCCTCGCGGCGGGAATCTTCCTGGTGCCGTTGATCGCTCGCCGCGAACCCCGTGGGCAGGGCAAGCTGTCGTACACGCTGCTCGGTGCGGTCGCG
Source organism: Nocardia sp. JMUB6875 (assembly GCF_041154655.1). Classification (NCBI taxonomy): domain Bacteria; kingdom Bacillati; phylum Actinomycetota; class Actinomycetes; order Mycobacteriales; family Nocardiaceae; genus Nocardia; species Nocardia sp. JMUB6875. The sequence goes on along the minus strand of NZ_BAAFGR010000053.1, from coordinate 31,402 downwards.
GTGGTCGTCTTCGGCAGTCTCATCTGCGAGGCGCTGAGCATCCACGGCAAGGTCTCGTTCGGCAATTTCTTCGCCAGCCAGCAGTTCACCTTCCTCGACCTCGCCCGGTTCTGGCAGATCCTGCTGGTGATCGGGATGGTGGTGTGGGTGGTCATTCTGTGGCGCGGGTTGCGCAGCAGGCTCGCGGGCGAGTCGATGGGCAATATGCCGTGGTTGTTCTTCCTTGCCGCACTGACCATTCCGCTCGTCTACGCGGTGGGGCTGCTGGCCCGGCCCGGGGACAACTTCACCGTCACCGAGTTCTGGCGGTTCTGGGTGGTGCACCTGTGGGTGGAGGACTTCCTCGAGCTGTTCACCACCGTGATGGTCGCCTACATGTTCGTGCTGCTCGGCGTTGTCCGGGAGCGGGTCGGGATGCTGGTCATCTACTTCGACATCATCCTGTACTCCGCCGGTGGCGTGATCGGCACCATGCACCACATGTACTTCAACGGAACCCCGGCGGAGACGATGGCTTTGGGCGCGTTCTTCTCCGCGCTCGAGGTGGTGCCGCTGACCTTCCTGACCGTCGAGGCGTGGAGCTTCCTGCAGCTGGGCTCCAAGCAGGAGGCCCGCTCGGCCACCGAGTTCCCGCACCGGTGGGCGGTCATGTTCCTGGTGGCGGTCGGGTTCTGGAACTTCCTGGGCGCCGGGGTGTTCGGGTTCCTGATCAACCTGCCGATCGTGTCCTACTACGAGGTCGGCACCGGGCTCACCGCCAACCACTCGCACGGGTCGATGATGGGTGTCTACGGGATGCTCGCGGTGGCGTTCGCGCTGTTCTGCATGCGCTACATGATCCCGGCGAACAAATGGCCGGACCGGCTGGCGAAGATCTCGTTCTGGTCGCTGAACATCGGCCTGGCCTGGATGGTGTTCGCCACGCTGCTGCCGGTGGGCATCCTGCAGCTGTACAAGTCGATCGACAGCGGCTACTACGAGGCGCGCGAGCTCACTTACATTGAAAGCCACGCCAATTCGCTGCTGGAATGGCTGCGCATGCCCGGTGACATCGTGTTCATGGTCGGCGGTATCGCGCCGCTGCTGTGGATCGCGTGGCTGGCCGTGAAGTACAAGGGCCGCGGTGGGGCGGAGCGGCCCGAGGATTCGACTCCGACGGCTGCCTCCGACATCCCGGCGGCCGAACTCGCGACGGTGACGGAGGGCGCGCAGTCGTGACGGTACCGGCGCCGGCGACCGAGACCATCCTCATCGCCGGGTACGCGATGGTCTTGATCGTCGGCGCGTTCCTGCTGGATCAGCTTGCGCGCCACGTACAACGGCGTTCGGACCGGCATCGCACGGCCGGGTTCCGGTATGTCCCGGACCACGACCACTGGGTATGTCCGACGAATCAGCCGCTGTGGCCGCACCGGATCGACGGCGAGGCCCGGCTGGTCCGCTACCGCGCCCGGCCGTCGGTGTGCAACGCCTGCCCGGCCAAGCACGACTGCACCACCTCGTCATCGGGTCGGGAGATCACCCGCGCCCTGGATCAGTGGCCGCATTCGGAGGCGGGCCGGTTCCATCGCGGAATCGCGCTGATGCTGGTCGTTTTGGCCGCGCTGTTCGTCGTGATCGGTGTGGTATCGCATCTCACCGTGGGTGATCTGGCGACCCTGGCACCGGTCGCGCTCGTCTGCACGGGGGCCGGCTGGGTGCTGACCGGCCATTTCCGGCACACACCCGCCGATTTCCCGGCCGGGATTCCGGTCAGCGAGAGGAGTTCATCGTGACCATCGCAGTCGTCGCCGCGGCCGTCGTTCTCGCCGTCCTCGCGGTCACCGCGGCCCGGATCTTGCGGGAATACGAACGCGCCGTGGTGTTTCGGCTGGGTCGGCTGCGTCCGTTACGCGGCCCCGGGCCGGTGCTGCTGTGGCCGTTGGTCGATCGCATGGTCCGGGTGGATCTGCGCACCATCACCCTGACCGTGCCGCCGCAGGAGGCGATCAGCCGCGACAATGTGCCGGTCCGGGTCAATGCCGTCGTCTACTTCCGGGTGATCGATCCGGTCCGCAGTGTGATCGAGGTCGAGAACCACGCGGTCGCCACCTCCCAGATCGCCCAGACCACATTGCGTTCGGTCCTCGGCCGCGAGGACCTGGACACGCTGCTGTCCGAACGCGATCAGCTCAACACCAACCTGCGGAAGATCATGGATGAACAGACCGAGCCGTGGGGTGTGAAGGTCAGCCTGGTCGAAATCAAGGATGTCGAGATCCCCGAGGCGATGCAGCGCGCGATCGGCCGGCAGGCCGAAGCCGAACGCGAACGCCGCGCCCGAATCATCCACTCGCGCGGTGAAGTTCAGGCCGCGGAGAATGTGCAGGAGGCCGCGCAGATCCTCGCCACCGCACCGGGCGCGCTACAGCTGCGGTATCTGCAGACCCTCGGTGAACTGGGCGGCGAGGGCCGCTCCACGGTCATCTTCCCCATGCCCATGGACCTCGCCGAACCACTGAGAACGGCGATCGCCGGACTCGCCGCCGCCCGCCCGGACGGGCCGCGGGTGGAATGACGTCACCGGACAGTGAGCACGATCTTGCCGACGGTGTGGCCGGTCTCGCCCAGCTGGTGCGCCTTTGCCGCGTCGGAGAGCGGGAAGGTCGCGGCGATCGTCGGGCGTAGGACGCCGACCTGGACCAGGCCCGCGAGGGCTGTCATGCCCTGGTGGTCGGCTTCCACGAGGAGGCGGGCGATGCGGAGGCCGCGTTGCCGGGCCGCGAGTACGAGGTCGTCCTGTCCGGTGGGGGCGATGGTGACGACGGTGCCGCCTTCGCGGAGGGTGTCGAGGGAACGTTCGGTGTAATCCCGTCCGATCGTGTCCAGGACGATGTCGACATCGCGGACGGCGGTGGCGAAATCGGTGGTGTGATAGTCGATCGGCTCATCGACCCCGATCTGCCCGAGGAAGCGCTGATTGCCCGCGCTCGCCGTGCCGATGACGGTGGCGCCGAACGCTTTTGCTATTTGTACGGCGAAATGCCCGACGCCGCCCGCCGCGGCGTGGATCAGGACACGCTGGCCGGATCGGACACCGGCGGTGTCGACCAGCGCCTGCCAGGCGGTCAGCGCGGCCAGTGGGATCGCCCCGGCGTGCAGGTGGTCGATCTCGGGCGGTTTGATCGTGAAGGCGCGGGCGGGTGCGGTCACGTATTCCGCGAAGGCGCCGACCCTGTCAGGGAAGGGCAACATCCCGAAGACCTCGTCACCCGGCTCGAATATGGTGACCCCGACTCCGACGGCCTCCACCACGCCGGAGACATCCCAGCCGAGGACCAATGGCAGGGTCCGGAGGAAACCCAGTCCCGCGCGGCTCTTCCAATCGGCCGGGTTGAGTCCGGCCGCGTGCACGCGGACGAGGATTTCGCTCGCCCGCGGTTCCGGACGAGGCAATTCGACCAGATGCAGGACATCCGGTGTGCCGTAGGCGTCCTGCTGTATCGCCCGCATAGTGCTCGTGTGTGCGCTCATCGTAATTACTTCCTTTCGTATGCGATGTCTGTCCAATGGCAACACGCGGCAAGACGATGAAACGCTCTGGGCGGCTGAAAGAATCGCGGACGTCCTTTTCTGATAAAGCACTGTCCGGCTTTGACGCCTCCCGCGAATTCGGGCCACCTACGATGAATTCGTGAATGCGGCATGGGAGATCCGGCAGCACGTGGTCGAGCTATTGCTCGGCGCGTACCGCGATCACGTACCGATCGATCCCGTCGTGACGCTGGCGGCGGATCTCGATATCGAGGACGCGTACGCCATTCAGCAAGCGCAGGTCGCCACCTGGACGGCGGCGGGCGATACGGTCCGCGGTCACAAGGTCGGGCTGACCTCCGCCGCCATCCAGCGCCAACTCGGCGTCGACCAGCCGGATTTCGGCCACTTGACGGCGAGCATGTTCTACCTCGAGCACCAGCCCATCCCCGTGGATCGCTTCCTGCAGCCGCGGGTCGAGCCGGAGATCGCCTTCGTGCTCGCCCGCCCGCTGCACGGGCCCGGCGTCACCGTGGCCGACGCGGTGCGCGCCGTCGACTTCGTGGTGCCCGCCCTGGAGATCATCGATTCGCGAATCCGGGACTGGGACATCACCATTGTCGACACCATCGCCGACAATGCCTCCTCCGGCGGCCTGGTGCTCGGGCATCGGCCGCGGCGACTGACCGACGTGGACTTGACCCTCGCGGGCGCCGCCCTGCACCGCAATGGGGAGGTGGTGGGCACCGGCGCGGGTGGGGCGATTCTCGGCTCACCGTTGAATTCGCTGGTGTGGCTTGCCAATACGCTGAGCCGATTCGGTGCCTGGCTCGCCGAGGGCGATGTGATCATCCCCGGCGCGATGACCGCCGCGGTGCCCGTCGCCGCCGGTGACACCGTGGTGTGCTCCGTCGCCGGGCTCGGGCGCGTCACCGCGGTGTTCGCCGGCGCGGGGAGTCCGGGATGACGACCGTGACCGCTCCGCTGGGCGCGGCCGCCGACGTGTTGTGGGAGGCGGATCGCACCGTAACCGCCATCGCGCCCGTGACCGCCCGATGGCCGGAACTCGATGCCGATGCCGCCTATCGCATCCAGGACGAGCTGCTGCAACGCCGAATCGCCCTGGGGCAGACGGTGGTCGGCCTCAAGCTCGGCCTGACCTCGCGGGCGAAGCAGCGGCGCATGGGCATCGCGGAACCGATACTGGCGTGGCTGACCGACGCCATGGTGCTGCCGGCCGGGATTCCGGTGCCCCGCGGGCGGTTCATTCAGCCGCGCGCCGAACCGGAACTGGTGCTGCTGACCGAGTACGAGCTGCGCGGCCCGGGCATGACGGCCGCGCGCGCCTGGGCCGCCGTCGGCGCGGTCCTGGGCGGGATCGAGATCATCGACAGCCGCTTCCGCGACTACCGGTTCACCCTGCCGGATGTGATCGCCGACAACGCGTCCTCGGGTGCGTTCGTTCTCGGCTCGGTGGGCCGGACCGCGCGCGACCTGGACTCGACGCTGGAGGCGGTGCTGCTCGAGGTCGACGGCAAGATCGTCGATTCCGCCACCGGCGCAGTGGTTCTCGGACAGCCCGGTGAGGCATTGGCCTGGGCGGTCAATCAGCTCGGTGCGCGCGGGCACCGGCTGCCGGCCGGTTCCATCGTGCTGACCGGCGGCATGACCGACGCGGTGCCGATCGCCGGAACCTCGCGTATCAGCGCGCATTTCAGCAACCTCGGGTCGATAACGATCAGCGAGGCCACAACTCGAACGGAGACACGGTCATGATCGAGTTCGGGCACATCATCAACGGTAAGGAAGTCCCATCCTTGGATGGGGCGACATTCGAATCCATCAACCCATGGACCAGAAAGGCCTGGGCCACCATCGCTCTGGGCTCGAAACCGGACGCGCAGGCGGCCGTCACCGCGGCCCGGGCGGCCTTCGACGACGGCCCATGGCCCCGGCTGACCCCGACCGAGCGCGGGCGGCTCCTGCACCGGCTCGCGGATCTGATCGACCAGAACGCCGACGAACTCGGTGCGGCGGACAGCCGGGATATGGGCAAACCGATCCGGCAGGCACTGGACATGGAAGTGCCGCGGGCCGCCTACAACTTCCGCTTCTTCGCCGACCATGCGCGATTGTCCACGGGCAGCACCTTCCCGCTGGACAGTCGCCATCATGCCTATTCGCTGTACCAACCGGCGGGGGTGGTGGCCGCGATCGCGCCGTGGAATCTGCCCCTCATGCTCGAAACCTGGAAGGTCGCACCGGCTTTGGCGTGGGGCAATACCGTGGTGCTCAAACCCGCCGAAGACACCCCGACCTCGGCGGCCCTGCTCGGTCGCCTGGCCATCGAGGCGGGCCTGCCCGATGGCGTGCTCTGCGCGCCGGCACCGTGTGGGTGAACTGCTATTTCATTCGCGATCTGCGCGCGCCGTTCGGCGGTGTCGGCGACTCCGGCGTCGGTCGCGAGGGCGGCGACTACAGCCGTGAATTCTTCACCGAACCCAAAGCCGTGCTGGCGCAACTCTGATGGACAGGAGCGGGGCATGCCGTTCGTCGAGGTGACATTGGCGCAGGGGAGGACGGCCGAGCAACTGCGGTCGCTGATTCACGAGGTGACCGAGGCGGTGGTGCGCTCGGTCGGTGTGCGGGTCGAATCGGTTCGGGTGGTGATCCGCGAGGTGCCGCGAACCCATTGGGCGGCAGGCGATCACACGCTGGCCGAGCGCGACGGCGCGCGGCCGGAGGGGCCGGCGTGAGCTAGTCCCGGTCACTGCGCCACGGCCACCAGCCGGGCGGATCCTCGGCGGCCGACAGGGCACTCTTGAGCACGGACGGCCGAATGTCGGTGTCGTCGAGCTCCGCCAGCGAAACCCAGTGGAACCCGGCCGCATGGGGTTCACCCATGAGTGCCACGACGAGGAGCACCGTGAGCTCGTGATGCGCCATGCCGTTCGAGGTGTAGCGGTGCTCGACCACGCCGCCGAACCGAACGATGACCGCCCGCACCCCCAGCTGTTCGGTGACCTCCTTCAACAATGCGTTCTCCAGCGGCGCCCCGGGGTCCACCGGCAGCCCGGGCAAGACTGCCGCCGGGCTCATCGGATGGTCGGCCAGCAGAATCTGTCCGCCCCTGAGGATGACGGCCCGGGCGGTGATCTCCGTTGCCAGTGTGTTCATGACCGCGTCCCTTCGCCCGCCGGGCTGACTGCCGTCTCTGCTCGTCCATGGTGTCCGGCGGAGGGGGAGACGGGTCAATTCGCGTCGAGGCCGGCGTCGCGTTTCGACAAGGCTCTGTCCCGCCGTGACGCGGGCGAGCAGCGCTGTCCAATTTTGACGGTCCGCTGTCCAGCGGCGATGTTTCGGCCGCCCGGTGCATCCCATTAGCTTGGTGAACTACTTGTCTGTGATCGGCGATTCTCGGCTTTCCGACGGAGGTGCGCGATGTTCGAGTCTTCTTCCAGTGGAATCGGGTCGGGCCGGACCGGGCCGCGGGTGCACCCGAAGCCGGGGTCCTCCGATGCGGCGGTGCGGATTTGGCGCCTGGCCGAATTTCTGGAGGGGGCTGGTGCGCAGGCGGCGCTCGGACCCAAGCGCCTGGCCTGCGACCTGCTGGTGATCGTCTCCGGTGGCCGTGCCGTTCCCGAAGTCGACTGTGACAGTGCCGATTTGGCCGCCGGTGACGTGCTGTGGGTCCGCGCCGGCCAAGTGCTGCGGTGGGTTTCGATCGATGCGCTCGAGGGGGAGGTCGTCCTCTTCAGCCCCCATCTGGTCGCGCCGGGCACCGGGCGAGTGATCGGAGGATCCACGGGGCAGGTGCTGTGGCATTGCGGCGACGTGACCGCCGCGGAGATCGCCGTCGGCGTGCAGCTGCTCTGGTATCTGGCCGCCGATATCTCGCTGTCGCGGGCGGCGCGCACGACGGCGCTGGCCCATACGCTCTGCGCGCTGCTGGTCACCGTGACGACCGGTTCGGCAGCGGCGCCGCCGCCCGCGGGGTCGCCGAGCCGCCGGACCTATGCGGCATTCCTCACCGAACTCGACGCCCGATTCGAGAGCCTGCACTCGGTCCAGGATTACGCGGGCCTGCTGGGGTATTCGGTGAAGACGCTGGATCGAATAGTGCGGCTGCACTCCGGCCGGACGGCGAAGGCCCTGATCGACGAGCGAATCATCTTGGAAGCCAAGCGCCTGCTCGTGCACAGCGATCTGTCGATATCGAGCATCGGCAGGCGCCTCGGTCATTCCGAGCCCGGCAATTTCTCCCGCTTCTTCACCCGCGCGGTATCGGTGAGCCCCACCGAGTTTCGCAGCGGGCACCGCATCACGGACGCCGCGTAACACCATCGAACGGAGTCGGATATGACCATCGTCATCGCGGGGGCCGCGGGGTATCTGGGTCGCCTCACCATTTCCTCCCTGCTGGAGCGCGGTGTCGAACCGCGATCCATCGTGGCCGCGGTGCGCTCGCCGGCGCGGGCGTCCGACCTGGCCGCGCGGGGTGTCCAGGTCCGCTACGCGGATTACGACCGGCCGGAAACCGTCGACGAGGCGCTGGCCGGTGCGCGGCGGGTGCTCCTGATCTCCGGTACCGCCGTGGGCCGTCGGGTGCCGCAGCACAAGACCGTCATCGATGCGGCGGCGAAGGCCGGTGCCGAGTTGATCACCTATGTCGGCCTGCTGCACGCCACCGATAGCCCATTGGCGATCGCCACGGAACACCGTGAGACCGAGGAGGTGTTGCGGCATTCGCCGGTGCCCTATTCGGTATTGCGCAATGGCTGGTATTGGGAGAATTACCTGCGCAGCGGCTGGAATTGGTGGGATCCGAGCGGCACGCTCGCCGACTTCATGATGGAACGCGGTGTATTGATCGGCGCCGCGGGCGACGGATTGCTCGCGGCGGCCAGCCGTGCCGATTACGCCGCGGCCGCCGCGGCGGTGCTGACCGGCTCCGGCCACGAGAACACCGTGTACAGCCTGGGCGGGGACGAGCGAATCACCCTCTCGGAACTGGCCGCGATCTATGGAGAGGTCTTCGGCAGGGACTTCGTCTACCGCGACCTGACCCGCGCCGACTTCAAGGCGGCGCTGCTCGAAGCCGGTGTCGCCGAGCAGGTGGCCGAGCATCTGGCCGATTCCGACGACGGGATCTCGAAGGGCGCCCTCGATACCGACAGCGGAGATCTGCGACGATTGCTCGGCAGGCCCTCGACGCCGGTGCGCACCGTCCTGGCCCGGGAGCGCTGATGCCGGCGACAAGCAGAGAATCACCTGCGGTGACACATTGTCTCAGACAATGCTATGTTCGGGGTCGAATCGCTGCGTACGAAGTAGGGGCTCACGATGGTGTCGATCTCGAAACCCGGCAGGCGCACCAACGTCTTTCGGCCCGCGGCGGACGGACGGCCGCCGGTGCAGACCGTGGTCCGCAATGCCAAGCTGGTCACCCTGCCGGTGGCCTTCGCCGGGCGGCAGGCCGCCGGATTGGGTAGCAGAGCGCTCGGTCGATCGGCCGACGAGGTGCAGCGCGACATCCAAATCCGCACGGCCCAACACCTTTTCGAGGTACTCGGTGAGCTGAAGGGCGCCGCCGCCAAGCTCGGGCAGCTGATGTCGCTCTACGAGATGGCGCTGCCGCCCGAGTTCGCCGAGCCCTATCGCACGGCGCTGGGCAGACTCCAGGACGCGGCCCCGGCCATGCTGCCGCGCGGCGTGGAGGCGGCCATGGCGGCGAGTATGGGCCCGGACTGGCAGTGGTACTTCCGGCAATTCGACAGCAGGCGCGCCGCCGCGGCCTCCATCGGCCAGGTACATCGGGGGGTGTGGCGAGACGGCACACCCGTCGCGGTCAAGATCATGTATCCGGGTGCGCGCCAAGCGGTGCGCAGCGATCTCGAGCAGTTGCGGCGGCTGTCGGTACTGGCGCGGGTCTTCCTGCGGGGTGCGGAAGTCGAACCCGTACTGGAAGCGCTGTGCGATGCCATCGACGACGAACTCGACTTCGCCGCCGAGGCGGAATACCAGCGGGCCTTCGCCCGGGCGTATGCCGGGAGCGACGACTTCCGCATCCCGGAGGTGATCGAACAGCGGGGCGACGTGCTCATCTCCGAATGGCTGCCCGGCATCCCGGTGACCCGGCTGGTCGACTACGGATCGCCTCGGGAGCGAGACCGGGTGGGCATGCTCATGGTCCGCTTCGTCACCTCCGGTTGGGGCGCGCACGGATTGCTCTACAGCGACGCCCATCTCGGCAACTTCCGGGTGCTGCCGGACGGGCGGCTCGGCGTGGTCGACTTCGGCGCCTGCAGCCCCTTCCCACCACCGGGTTTCGACGAATTGGCGGTCGACCTGTGCGAGGCCATCTTCCACGGCACCCCGGCGATGCTGGAGGCCGCGATCCGGCGGCACGGATTCGTCGAGCACGGCCGCGATTTCGACGTGGACGCCCTCGCCGCGTTGCTGGCCACCGGCAGTGAACCCGTCCGGCACACCAGCTATCGGCTGAGCGCCGGGTGGCTGCGTGAGCTGGTGCTCGAGGTGACGACGCCCCGCTTGTCCAATGTGATGCGCCAACTGACCGCCCCCGCCTACCTGACACCATTCGCCCGGGCCGCCCTGACACTGGTCGCCGGACTGACCCAACTGGAAACCGAAGGGCGGTTCCGCGAGGAGATCCTGCGCTGGGTGCCCGCGCTGGACGGAGTGCTCGATCGAGACGCCGCCGCCGGCTGTTGATTCACCCGCAGGCGCAGCCGAACACGCGGGTGCGCCTGCCGGCGGCAGTCGTCAGCCCCCTGCGCTGACGGCCGCGGATTCGTGGTCGCCGAGCGCGGGGGCACCGGCGAGTTCGTAGCGGTAGTCGGACGGTTCGAACGACTCCGCGTGCCGTCGAGCCGCGAAGACGCTGCCCGGGCGGATGTAGGGCATGTCGCCCTGCGAATTGCGGTAGTAGGTGCTCACTTTCGCGTTCTGAACACCGAAGTAGTAACGCAGCGCCTCACCCTGTTTGTGCACCTTGCGGTGGTAGGCGTCGTGGACCTCCTGGCGGACCTCCATGGTGGCGGCACCGCGCTCCCGGGCGATCGAGATGGCCCGGACCGCATGGGTGGCGCCCAGTTCGACCAGGTCGTGCCAGCCGGTGCCGCTCCACGAGTACGGGCCCACCAGGATCCAGCGGTTGGGGACCCTGGGCACCGCGACCGCCGCATAGGCCTGCATTCCTTCGGCCTTCCAGAATTTCGCCAGGTCGAAGCCGTCCCGCCCGAGAATGGAACCGTCGCGGTAGCTATTGGCTTCACAGAACAGGTCGTGGCCGGTGGCGAGTACCAGGACGTCGAGCAGATGCTCGACCCCGTCGACGGAGGAGCGGCTCGGCGGGGCGGACCAGGTGGCGTCGAAGAGCCGTTTGGCACCCGCTACGGAGTCCGGTGACCTGGCGGCGATCAAATCCGCGAGATCCGCCGCCGCACCGAGCGGATCGCCAGTGATCTGGGTGATCAGCCCGATCTCCTGGGCCCGGAAACCCGAAATGACCTCGGCCGTCATGGTGAGCCGCCGGGCCTGATCGATACCGATCAAACGAGACAGCGTGACCGAGCCGGACATGTCGGGGATCAGACCCCACTTCCCCTCCAGCACAGCGTATTCGCCGTCCGGTGTGCCGATGCGGAAGTCCGCCGCCAGCGCCAGTTGCAGCCCGCCGCCGTAGCAACGCCCGTGGATCGCCGCGATCACCGGCACCGGTAACCTGCGCCACGCCCAGCAGGCTTCCTGGAACACATTGGTCCGGCGCCACGGAGGCGGTACGAAACTTCTGACGATGCCGACGGGATCCTTCGCGGTCCCGGTGATGTCGAGTCCGGAGCAGAAGCTCGGCCCGCGTCCAGACAGGATGACAGCGCGCACCGCCGGGCGGCGGTCGATGGCCTTGGCCGTGCGGACCAGTGCCCGAAGCGTTTCCAGGGTGAGGGCGTTGTGCTTGTCCGGCCGATTCAGCGTCACGTACGCCCGATCACCGGTGAAATCCAGCGCTACATCGCCGGCCATCTCAGGCCGGGCCCGCGGCGCGCATCGGCAATTCCCGTGGCAATGCCAGCAAGCCGAAGCGGAAGATCGGCTTCAGGGCCACCGCCAGCCATTGCGCGGGCAGCCATCCGATGTAGCGGGGCCGCACGGCCAAGGTCCAGTGCAGCCGGGTTCGGGTGCCGCCGTCGAGGGGTTCGAGGCGGTACTCCTCGCACCAGGATCCGAAGAAGGGCAAGGTCGCGTCGGTGGCGGTGTAGACGATCCGGGAGCCCTTGTCCCAGTGGAGAATGCGTTCGTGCTGGGCGTAGACGAGCCAGCGGTGCAGGAACATCTGGAAATCCCGGACCGTGCCGGGACCGATCACCTCGTCCTCCGGATACCGGCAGCCCCACACGGTGGGTAGCCACGACCACATGCGGGGTCCGGAGATGATCGGCCAGATGTCGTCGACGGGCGCGTTGTAGTCGTAGTCGAGATCGCTACGGAAGGGCGCTTTCTCGAAGAAGTCCCGATAGTTTTCGGGATCGATTGCCGCGCCGGCGAATCGGGGCCAATGAATCCGCATCGGTGTCCTTCAAGGTCTCGTAGGTGTAGTCGTCGAGCGGGTAGTTCATGCCTTCACGGCGGCTCTGCAACAGGCTCGCCGGCCGCACATAGGGCGAATCCCCGTGGGAATTCACGAAATACGTGTTGGATCCGGCGCAGTGCACCGAGAAGTAGTAGGCGAGATTGCGGCCGCGCCGCAGCACCTGCCGGTGGAAGCGCTGCTGGGCTTCCAAGCGCACCTCGGTTCTGGTCGCGCCCCGGGTGCGGGCGGTGTCGATGGCGCGGTTGATATTGCGCATCGCGTTCTCGAGGATGTAGTGGAACGCGGTTCCGGTCCAGGAATACGGTCCGACCATCATCCAGCGGTTCGGCAGTCCGGCGATCGCGGTGGAGTGATACGCCTGCAGCCCTTCGGAATTGAAGAACTTGCCCAGGTCGAAGCCGTCGGCGCCGATCACAGTGTCCTCCCGGTAACTCTCCGGATCGGAGAACACCTCATAACCGGTGGCCAGCACCAGCGTGTCGACGGGCCGCTCGGTGCCGTCCGCCGAGACGATCGCGTCCTCGGTGATGCGGGCGATCGGATCGCTCACCAGTTCCACATTGGGGCGGTTGAAGATCGGGAGATAGTCCCCGCCCAGCGTTCCCCGGGTGCAGCCCGGCCCATAGCCCGGCACCAGCTTGGCCCGCACCCGCGGATCACGGACCTTGTACCGCAACCAACCCCGATACAACGTCCGGGCACCGCTGTCGACCGGCCAAGAACCCAGTCGCATCAGCCAATTCGGCATGTAGACCAGCCCGCGCAGCCCGACCTCGACCCCCGCGAGCGCGACGCCGTGCAGGGCAGCCGCCAGCCCGGGAATCCGCAAGCCCAGTTTCATCCACCAGTACATCGGCATATCGGGCTTCGGGAAGTACCACTGGGTCGTCCGCTGATACACATCGAGTTGCGCGGCCAGGGGAGCCAGCGCGGGCGCGATCTGCACGGTGCTCGACCCGACTCCGACAATGGCCACCCGTTTTCCGGTGAAGTCGTAGTCGTGATTCCAGCGCGACGGGATCATGACCTCGCCACCGAACCGCTCCAGCCCCGCGATGGCGGGCGCGTCCTTCGGCCGCAGATAGGCGCCGACGGCACTGATGACGAACCGCGCGGTGATCTGCGTGCCGTCCGAAACATGCAGTCGCCACAGATGATTCGCCTCGTCCCACTCCTCCTTGACGATATCGGTGTTCAACCGCACCTTCTGGTACAGCCCGGCGTGCCGGGCGATGTCCAGGTGGTAGTCCTGAATCTCCTTGCCCTTGGCGAAGATTCGCGACCAATCATGCTTGCGGGCGAAGGAGAACTGATACGCGACCGCGGGCAGATCCGCGCCGACGCCGGGATAGGTGTTGAACAGCCAGGTGCCACCCATCTCGGGCGCCCGGTCGATGATCACGATATCGGTGACCCCGATGTCCTTCAGCTTGACTCCCGCGCAGATCCCACCCGCTCCGGCCCCGATGATGGCCACCTCGTACTCCGGCGGCTCATGCCGCACTCCGGCCCTGGCCGCCATCACTGCCCTCCAACTGTCTGAGACACATCCTCATTCAGCCATTCCCGAGGGGATCAGTCAAGACCGGTGGCGTTCTCCCTCGTATCCGGGCGGCCGGTCCACCGCTTGGCGCGCGGGTGGCGCAGACCGAACTGGTCGAGAACCCGCGCGACGGTGTGATCGAGGATGTCGTCGATGGTCTGCGGTGCGTTGTAGAAGGCGGGCATGGGTGGAACTATCCGCACCCCCATTCGGGAGAGGGCGAGCATATTGTCGAGATGGATTTCGCTCAGCGGTGATTCCCGCGGGACGAGTACGAGCGGCCGGCGTTCCTTCAGGGTCACATCGGCCGCCCGTCCGAGGAGGCCCTCGGCAAACCCGGTGCGAATGCCCGCGAGTGTCTTCATGCTGCACGGGACGATGACCATTCCGTCGGTCTGGAAGGAGCCCGAACCGATGGCCGCCGCCTGGTCGCCGGGGTGATAGACGACATCGGCCAGTGCGGCCAATTCCCCTGTGGTGAGGCCGGATTCGAGTCCGATGGTGGTGCGCGCCCAGCGTGATATCACCAGGTGTGTCTCGATCCCGGTCATATCGTGCAGAGCTCGCAACAGGGCGACGCCCAAGGGTGCGCCGGTCGCGCCGGACATTCCCACGATGAGCTTCATGGCTGTCTCCGCTCGACGCTACTCATTCGTATACGAACAATGGTAGGGCCGGGGTGATTCCTCGTGACGTCAAAATTGGACAGTGGACCGTCGAGGCTGGACATATGCGCCGCCATGTCTATCGCGCGGTGATTCGGGGTGGATATTCTTGCTTTCAGGTTGAAACATCGACTGGAGGAGTTAGCGATGGCCCCAGAGTGGCAGTGGCTGGAACCCCTTGCGCCAGTCATCATCCCGGTTGCTCTGCTCTTCGCGTGGTTCATGATTCTTGCCCATCCGGGGTAAATCTATCCGAGACCCATCGGCGGGCCCGGTTCGTTATTTGAACCGGGCCCGTTGAATGTCAGCGATCGGAGGCGTAATGGCCATGAATGTGGCTGACGCGATGTGGAAGATGCTGGCGGAAGCGGGTGTCGAGCGTTGTTATGGCATTGTGGGCGACGCTTTGAATCCGACCATCGACGCGTTGCGGCGCAATGGAAGCATCGAATTCATTCACATGAGGCACGAGGAGGCGGGTGTATTCGCCGCGGTAGCCGAGGCGAGTTTGACCGGTAATCCGGTATGTGTCTGTGGCACAGCGGGTCCCGGTGTGATGCACCTGCTCAACGGGTTGATGGATGCGCAGCGCGAGGGCGTGCCGGTGATCGCGATCGCGGCGGACGTCATCACCGGCATGCTGGATACGCGGGCGCTGGAGGAGGTCAATCCCTACCTCGGGTTCGCGGTGGCGTCGCACTACACGGGCCGGATCGTGGATCCCGCGCAGACCAGGGCCGTGGTCCAGACCGCCATTCGGACCGCCGTGAGTGAGCGCGGTCCGGTGGTCATCGCACTACCCGGCAATATCGCCGTGGCGGCAGCGCCCGGCGGTGCGTATCAGGCGGTGCGGCATCGGCCGCCGATACTGCGACCCGCCGACGCGGATCTGCGCGAGCTGGCCGATCTGATCGACTCTGCCGACACTGTAACGATTTTCGGCGGCGACGGCTGCCGTGACGCACACGATGAGGTCGTCGCATTGGCGGCCCGGCTGCGGGCGCCGGTGGGGTATGCCTACTGCGGCAAACAATGGCTGGAATGGGAGAATCCCTACGCGGTCGGGATGAGTGGACTGCTCGGCTGGGGCGGCGCGTACCAGGCCATGCGGGACTGCGATCTATGCCTGCTGCTCGGGACCAGTTTTCCGTTCCAGGACTTCTACCCGGAAAAACCCAAGAAGGTGCAGATCGACGCCAAAGCGTCTTTCGTCGGCCGCCGCACCCATCTCGATATGGGCCTGGTCGGCGATATCGGGGACACCGTGCGCGCGCTGCTGCCGCTGGTCGCGGAGAAGGACGATGAACGGCATCTGGATCGCGCGGTCCGCGGTACGCGGAAATGGCGGAAGCGGATGGACCACTACGTCACGCGGGGACCGGCGGTCACGCCGATCCGCCCGGAGTTCCTGGTGTCCACGATTGACGAATTGGCCGACCAGGACGCGATTTTCACCATCGACACCGGGACCCCGTGCATCTGGGCGGCCCGCTATGTCACCGCCACCCGGGGCCGCAGCCTGCTGGGTTCGCTGTCGTGGGCGTCGATGGCCAATGCGATGCCGAATGCGATCGGGGCGGCGCTTTCCCAGCCCGGCAGGCAGGTGATCGCGCTGTGCGGCGACGGCGGGCTCACCATGCTGCTGGGCGACTTGCTCACCATCGCGGCACGCGGACTGCCGATCAAACTGGTCGTATTCAACAATGCCGAACTGGGTTTCGTGCATCTGGAAATGGAGGAGGCGGGGTTGCTGCCCTTCGGCACCGACCTGCCGACCCTCGATTTCGCCCGCGTCGCCGAGGCCATGGGGATCACCGGCCTGCGGCTCGATGACCCGAAGCAGGTGCGGACATCGGTCGCCCGGCTGCTGGACTCGCCGGGACCCGCACTCCTCGATGTGGTCGTGGATCCGCACGCCTTGAGCCTGCCGCCGCACCTCAGCTTCGGTGTGGCCGAGGGGTTCGCGCTGAGCCTGGCCAAGCAGGCGGTCAACGGCAGTCTCGACGACGTGATCGACAGCGCGGTGGGCAACGTGCGGCTGCTCTGACAGCCGCACGTATGTCCCACCGAGACAAGTCGATTCAGCGACTCAGTACATCGGCGGTGCGCGTGGCCATGAAGGCCTGGCCCGCGGCGTTGGGGTGTACCGAGAGGGAAGCTGAAGCGGGGAGCGGGGTTTCGACCCAGCGCGTGCCGGGAGCCTGGCAGGCGTCGTGGCCGGGTTGGGTGTCCGGGTCGACGTACTCGGCGCCGTGCGCCGCGGCGGTGTCGGCCAGCATCCGGTTGAGCCGGTTGGTGACGTCGGTCAAGAAGGTGACGTCGCCGGGACCGATCGGCATGCTCGGCCAGCAGCCGCCGGCGGCGGGCAGAATCGGCAGGTAGCCGGTGAGCGCCACGGTGGCATGCGGTGCGCGGCGGTGGATTTCGTCCAGTACCGCGCCGACCCGGGGTGTGACGGCGGCCAGCCGGCCCCCGATCTGGTCGCCGCCGAGGGCGAACGAATCACGGCAGGGAGCGCCGAACGGCGCGACGGCGCCCAGTACCCCGCAGCGCAGGGCGATATCGGCGAACCCGAAGTCATTGCCGCCGATGCTGATCGTGACCAGTAGCGACGCTGATACCGAAGGTGCCGCCCCAGATGCCGATGGCTTTCGAGCGGTCTTTCGGGTCGGTGAAGGTGTCGGTGAGGATCGACAACGCCACCGGGGCGAGGACCGATCCGCCAACGGCCTGGGCAATGCGGAACACCACCAGCCAGCCGAGACTCGGCGCGAAGGCGCAGGCGAGCGATCCGACGCCGAAAATGGCCAAGCCGGTTTGGAATACGACCCGGCGGCCGATCCGGTCGCCGAGGGATCCGGCGAGCATCAGCAGGCAGGCCAGCGCCACCGAGTAGGCGTCGATGGTCCACTGCGCGCCCGAGATCGAGGTGTGCAGCTCACGGCCGATCGACGGCAGCGCGACATTGAGGGCGGTGATGTCCAAGCCCATCAACAACAACCCCACACAGCAGATCGCCAGGACCAGTTCGCGCCGCGGTGCCTCGGGCATGGCGTCCGCGGTCTGCCAGTGGGTCGCGTCGAGCGGGGTCATGGCACGACCGGAATCTCGACTACGTAGGCGATGAACAGTCTTTCGGTGAAATTCGGCATGTCCGCCATCGCCGCCTGACCGATCGCTCCGGCGAAGGCGTCATCGAGCGCCTGCTGGGACGGAAACCACAGCTCGGCGAAGCCGTCGATGGGGGAGTCCGGGTGCTGCCTGCGGTCGATCGGATTGACGACATACTTCAGCAAGTGCGTGGCCTCGGCATTGGCGCCCGTCCAGAAGGTGGTGTGCACCTCGGTCCAGTGCTTCAAGAACTCTTCGAACGACAGATCGTTGCGCTTGATGATCGACCCGACGAACTTCACGGTGCCCGGTTCGGTGGACATGATTGCTCACTCTCGGTCGGTGGACTGTGTCGGTCAGGGCTGCAGCAGTGGCAGCGGATCGAAGCGGTAATCGGCCCAAATCCGTTGGGAGGCTTGCTCCGGATAGGCGCCGATGCTGCTCTCGCCGTCGTCGTAGAGCCGGGTGAGCTGGCTGTCGAGATCGAAGGCGGGCCAGCCGGGATCGCCGTGCGCGGCGAACGAGGCCCAGGCGGTCAGCATTTCCTTCGACAGCTGCCTGGTTCGCGCGGAGGGTGCCTTTCCGTACAGCTGGGTTGCCAGGTCACCGCCGAAATTGCCGAAGACCAGCGGCAGCTCGTTGGCGTGCGCCGCGCCGATCGGTGTTTTGTCGTAACGGAATTCGTAGAGGCGGGTGATGCCGCCGGCCGCGGCGTGTGCTCGCGCCAGGTGCAGGCTCGGCATGCGGAAAAGGAAGTCGGAGCAGACCAATTGGAAGAGATCTTCGGGATTCGCCTGCGGGTTCGCTGTTCGATAGGCCTGTGGTCCGTCGGACACCGGTGGCACGAGCCGCAACGCCAGGTCGGACTGTGCCTGCGTGATGGCGGGCGGGCCGCCCGCCTGGTAGATCATGAAGTTGTACTCGTCTCGGGTGTGCCCGACGATCAGGTCGACCTCTCGGCCCGCGCCCTCGGCGACGGCCCGCCACGGTGACCGCGGCAGCACGTCGCCGTCGACCACCGGTCCGAATGGCGACCCGGTCACCACGGTCCGGTAGCCCCACCGATCCTGGTGTGCGCCAATGGACATCGCCAGGGTGGCGCTCGCATCGGCCAGTGCCTGCGGATCGATGGCGGCCAGCGCCGCCGCCGTCGGCTCGACGCCGATTCCGCTCGCGATCGTCGCGGTGATATCGGCGGCCAGTGCCGGGCTGGGCAATGACGCGGGAACGCTCTCGGCGATCGCCCGGTGGAACAATCCCCGGGCGGTGGGCATGGCGAGCAGCATGGCGATGGATCCCGCGCCGGCCGACTGGCCGAACACGGTGACATTGCCCGGGTCGCCGCCGAATTCTTCGATATTGTCCTGAATCCATTGCAGCGCAGCGACTTGGTCGAGTAGGCCCCGGTTCGCGACCGCACCCTCGATCTGGGCGAACCCCTCGACTCCCACCCGGTAGTTGAGACTGACCACGACGATGTCCTGCCCGGCGAGGTTGCCACCGTCGTAGCCGTCCTGTGCCGAGGACCCGGATATGTAGCCGCCGCCGTAGATCCACACCAGCACCGGCAGTTTCCGGCCGCGCGGGTTCGGTGACCATACGTTCACCGTCAGCCACTCGTCGGACCCGCCACCGGACGCGGCCTTCGCGCCGAACAGCGCGGGTTGCGGGGGCGGCGGGCCGAACGCCTGGGCATCGCGCACACCCGACCACGGATCGTGCGGCACGGGTGCGGCGAATCGCAATGTGCCCGTGGGGGGTTGAGCGAACGGGATGCCGCGGAATACCGCGAGCCCTTGCTCCCGGCTGCCCAGCACCGAGCCCTTGGTGGTGCGGACCGTGAGATCGGCATCGCTGAAGGTGGTTCGATTCCGGGCCGAGGCGCATCCCGCCACGGCCAGCGCGGCGGCGACCGCGACGCCGGTCCCGATCACGCGTCTGCGATTTCATTCACCGGCGCCCATGATCTCTCCCTCTGGCAGGTCGATCGAGCAGTTCGTGTGCGAATAGCAAGCCTATTTGCGGTGTGCCCGTGGGAGAATGTCGTATTTGGACAGCGGCTTGTCGTCTGGGGACGGGCGCCACGGCCCTTTACGCATTGTTGCCACCGGCCGTATGCTGGTTCGTATACGAACTATGCCGCACACGCTATTTCGTCGAGATCGCGTTGTTCGCATCCCAGTTCGGGTCCGAAAGGTGCAGCTCATGCGCACAGGTGTCGCAATATTCGGTGCCGCACTGTCGGTCACCGTGGTCGCGGGGATGACATCGCCGGCGGTGGCGGTACCCGACGGCGACGCCGGGCCCGGGACGGTGATCGCCACCGAACCGGCGACCTGGATCTCCGACTCGCTGCGCTCACTGGTCAGCACCGCCACCGAATTCCGCTATCGATCCACCGATCCGCACGGTGCGCCATCCACGGTGAGCGGTGCGTTCTATCTGCCGCGCGGCGAAAAGCCTTCCGGCGGTTGGCCGGTCGTCGCCTTCGCGCACGGCACCTCGGGTGTGGAAGAGCAGTGCGCGCCATCGCGCAGCCCCGACATGTACAGCTATCTCCCGGAGGTCGAGGCGCTGGTGCAACGCGGATGGGCGGTGGTCGCCACCGACTATCAGGGACTCGGCAGCCCGGGGCCCGCGCCCTATCTGGACTCGGTATCGGAGGGGGCGAATGTGCTCGATTCGATCCGCGCGCTGCACCAGCTCACCCCGGACGTGTCCCCGGAGAGTGTGTTGTTCGGCGTATCCCAGGGTGGGCATGCCGCCGAAGCCGCGGCTGAGCAGGCACACGACTACGCCCCCGAGTTGACTGTGCTCGGCGTCGCGCTGGCCGTCCCCGCGCTGAATCTGACGCCCTTCACCGGCGCGGTCGACAATGGGCAGCTGTCGGTGTCCCAATACGGCCTCACCCCGCTGCTGGTGGAGGCCGTGCAGGCGGCGGTCGCGCCGGAACTGAATCCGAACGATGTGGTGCACGGCATCCTCGCCGCGTCCACGCCGATTCTGTTGCAGTGCACCGGCGTTGGTGATCAATTCAAGGGCGCGATCAGCGAGGCGGCCCGACCGCCCGACGTCGTCTTCACGACCCCGGCGGCGCGCGACGCGTTCGACCGGTTCGAGGCCGAGAACGCGCTGCCGAAGCAGGCGTACCAGTTTCCGGCCTTCATCACCCGAGGCACCGCCGACACCCTCGTCACCACGGCGTGGTCCGATACCGCGGTCGCCGACATGTGCCGTCTCGGCATCCGGGTCACGCAGCGGCTGCGTCCCGGCGATCACGTGGCGGTGCCCGATACGGACACACCCGCCGTCGTCGACTGGATCGCGAGCCTGCTGAACGGTTCGCCGCCGGCGGGTACCTGCGGCTGACCTCGTTCGTCCGCATTTCCCCACTCACAGAAGGAGTTTCCGATGTCACACGACAATCAGGGCGCAGGAACACCCACGGTGATGTGGGAGGTCAAAGCCCCGCCGAACAAATACCCGGAATTGCTGGACTGGATAGATTCGGTGGCGGTCCCGGCCGTGCGAGCCTCCGGCGCCGAGGTCACCAGCTACGCCTCGGCCGACTTCCGGGCGGCGATCATTGCCACCGGCCCCGGCATCGGCGGCGACCTCCCGCTGCCGCCCGCGGACCTGGTGGCGCGCCCGGCCAAGCATTGGCTGTTCACGCGCCGCTAGTTCGGCCGCCCGGTCCCCGCCGTCGCCTATAGTCGTGCGTATACGAACAAGATGGCGCGACGGAGGCGGCATGCAGGACGACGAGGTCTTCCATGTGATGCGACGCGTGCTCCAAGAACACGCGTCGCGCTGGCAGGCCGCACTGCCCGAGCTGACCAAACCGCAGTACGCGGTGTTGCGGGCGATTCACGAGGATTCCGGCCTGGAGCAGTCGGCCCTCATCAAGGCGGCGGCCAGTACGAAAGCGACGCTGGCCGAGCTGCTCAGCCGGCTGGAAGACCGTGGGCTGGTGGTGCGGTACGGGGATTCCCGCGACAAGCGCCGCCGCTATGTCGAGCTGACCGCGGAGGGCCGTCGCACCGTGCTGCGGGCCGGGCCGGTGGTATCCGAAGTCGACGAATCGATGATCGAATGCCTGCGCCCGCGCGAACGCGAGCAGCTACTGGCGATGCTGCGACGGATGGTGCCGTCGGCCGATTAGGACTGTCGAAACATCGCCCCGGCCGTTCCGGTCGGATCACCCTGCGTAGTAGACCCCTCGGCTGGCCAAGCCGCCGGAGAAGCTGGGTGTGTGGGTGTCACCCGCCCTGTCGGTCCACGACGCGCCGGTGCAGCGGAAGGTGAAGCCCTGCTCGGTGTAGCAGGTGATGCCCGCATGACTGATGACGCTCGCGCGGGGCATAGGCGGATTGCCACCGGGAACCGTGTTCGACGGCAGCAAGTTGAACCCGGGGCGGGCGCTGCCGCTGACGTCGAGGTAGACCTGACGCACCGAGGGAATACCGCCCAGCCCGTAGTACAGGAAGACCGGCGAGTCGAGGTCGCAGCCGACCCGCCCGTCCGGGGTGATCGAGCAGTTTGCGCCCGGATCGGGTGAGAAGTACAGCGTGCCGTCCACCAGCAACCCGCCATCATCGGCCCGCGCACCACCTGCCTGCGCGATCGGTAGGACGACCGCGGCCGCGAGCACGCCGAGCACACCGACCACCTGAGCAATCCTCCGATTCGACATGCTGCCTCCCTGGTTCGAGTGAGGTTGGAACCGCAGCCGGCGACCGCGGATCCCCGAACTAGCAATCAGTCAGCCAATGAAAGCAGGAGGCATCTCGCCTCGACCATGTCATCGTTGGACACCCGCTTGTGGGATCAGGACACCATTGAGCAAACCCGCCGCTGACCATTCTCGGGCACTTCATTCTCGTTAATCTGACCGGAAACTGGTTGTCCGGGTTACCCCGGGCCGCGGACCCGGAAGGGGTGGCGCGGTTCCTGACAATGGTCGCCGCCAACGGACCTCACACCGGGTACCGATGGCAGTCGTTGCGATCGGAACAGACCCTCGTGCGACTCGAATCGCTGTGTGCGCCAACCTTGCTCATCGCCGCGAGCGAAGACGTCTTCGCGCCGCCGCCGGTGATGCGGGCCATGGCGGATCGCATACCCGGCGCCGAATTCGCCATCCTCGACCACGCGGGCCACTGCGCCTATTGGGAACGGCCCGAAGCATGGAACGGGATAGTCGTCGATTTCCTGCGACGGGCTCGGCTGACTACAAGCCCTGGTCGGTGAATGTGGCGGCGTCGATGACGAAGCGATAGCGGACGTCGCTGGCGACGACGCGGTCGTAGGCTTCGTCGAGCTGTTTCGCGATCAGCTCGATCTCGGCCGCGATGCCGTGGGCGGCGCAGAAGTCGAGCATGCGCTGCGTTTCGGCGATGCCGCCGACCAGCGAACCGGCGAGACGGCGCCGGTTCTGGGCCAGCGAGAATCCGCGAACCGCTATGGGGCGCTGCGGTATTCCGAGCTCCACCACCGTGCCGTCGATGGCCAGCAGCGACAGATAGGCGTCCATATCGAGATTCGCCGAGACGGTGTTCACGATCAGGTCGAAGCTGTCGCGAAGATCGGTGAAGGTCGACGGGTCTTTGGTCGCGTAGTAGTGCCGCGCGCCGAAAAGCATGCCGTCGTCGCGTTTGCTCAATGTCTGGCTGAGAACGCTCACCTCGGTGCCGAGCGCGCTGGCGATCTTCACGCCGATGTGGCCGAGTCCGCCCATGCCGAGGATCGCGACCTGCTTGCCGGGCCCGGCATTCCAGTGCGTCAAGGGGGAGTAGAGGGTGATTCCCGCGCACAGCAGGGGAGCGGCGGCGGCGAGGTCCACGCCATCCGGAATGGACAAGACGAAATGCTCGGTCACCACGATGTGCGTGGAATACCCGCCCTGGGTGTAGGTGCCGTCGGGCAGCGGCGCATTGTAGGTCTGCACAACACCTTTGGTGCAGTACTGTTCCTGCCCGCTGCGGCACGCCGGGCACCGGCCGCACGAATCGACGAAACACCCGACCCCGACGCGATCGCCGACGGCATGCGCGGTGACCGCGTTGCCGATCGCCGCGACGATGCCGGTGATCTCGTGGCCCGGCACCAGCGGGTAATGCGTTCCGCCCCACTCGTTTCGGGCGGTGTGAATATCGGAGTGGCAGATGCCGGCGAATTTGACCTCGATAAGGACATCCTTGGGGCCGAGGTCGCGCCGCTGGATCTCGACCTTTTCGAAGGCGGCGCCGGGAGCGGATACGGCGAAAGCGGTCGCGGTAGTCATTGGCACACGTCTCCTTCGGTCGATCCCGGACGGTCTCTCGGCCGACTATCCGTGGGTTGTCCGGCCAGGGCAATGGGTATTGCCGCGGCACGGCCGAATTCGATCAGCGATTATCCATTTTCGATTTCTTGTCGGAGGTGGACAATCGTGTGTCGAATCCGGACGACCGGGGGTCGTTGCCCTATCGGACACCCGTCGTCGCTGCCACCGTGGTTGCGGGATGACGGGGGGATCGATCGAAGGGTGGCTTCGATGAGGTTATTGCGCAGGGTACTCAGCGCCACAACGGCATTGGTGCTTTCGGCGACCGGACTCCTTGCCCTGTCGACGGCGGCGGCCGACGGTCCGGGCGTGCGTTACGTCGCGTTCGGCGACAGCATGACCGTCGCGCCGTACGGCGGCGGCGGTGGTGTGCTGGGTCTGCCCACATTTCAGGAGCAACCCAGGACGGTACCGCCGCCGAATCCACTCGATTGCGCGCGCAGCAATTTCGGGTGGCCTTCGATCATGGCGGCCGAGTGGGGGCTCGGGGAGCCGCAGCTCGGTGACTGGGCCGACAATGCCTGTCAAGGCGCGACAACGGATTCCGAGCCGGTCGACAACCTGCGCACCCAGATAGATCAGTCCATCGCGGACGGAATGCTCGGGCCCGCAACCGAACTGGTGACAATCCAGATCGGCGCCAATGACATCTGGCATCCGGGGCAGGTCTCCAATTACGCCTACACCCTGGCCATGTGCCTGACCGACATCATTCGCGGCTGCGACGAACGCACCGATGCCGACCACTACATCGACGCGAACGCCATCGTCGGTTCCAACCTCGCGTACCGGCTGACCCGCGGCGTCCGCGGCGACATGATCGGCGCGATCCGTGCGGCGGCGCCCGACGCGGCGATCCGGATGGTCGGATACGAGGATCCGCTGCCGCCGCCCGGGGTCCCCTTCGTGTGCTTCTCGGTTTTCGGCCTGCACACTCCCTGGCCGCAGTATCGAACGGCCTACGCGCACTTGATGACCGACAATCTCGAGACCGCGATCCGCGACGCCGCGGACCAGGTGGGCGTCGGATTCTGGTCCTTGCGCCCGGTCGGCGGCGGCCACGATTTGTGCTCACCCGCGACACATTGGACGGGCCTGATGGATCCGGGTGAGCCGTTCTTCCCGTTCCACCCCACGCTGGAAGGGCATCGTGCGCAGGGCACTCTGCTGAACGGCGTACGGCTGGCCGAAGGAATCCGATGAGACGAATCTCGGCGCCACGATAATTCGTTCGTATACGATCGATATGTGGGTGTGCGGACGCCGCCGCGAGGGGTCCGCACACCCACCCGCTAATATTCGGCTACCGGATGTCGGCAATATGCCGGCCGTGGCCGAAGGGAGCGAGCCCGTGGCCGAGGAGCTGTACGAGAGGTCGGGGAACCCGGAACTGGGCGTTGCGGTTTCGACCTTCGGGGAATTGCTCGAGCGGCATGCGGGTGCCGAGTTCAGCGGACCGCAGAGCCAGGCGTTCGACCTGCTGATGTTCGTCTCCGGAGGGCAGGCCGAGCAGGTGGTGGACTTCGCGCGCTATCGGCTGTCGGCGGGGGATGTGCTGTGGGTACGGGCCGGTCAGGTGCTGGAATGGGGCGATATCGGCGGCCTGGCGGGTGATGTGGTCACCTTCAGCCCGTTCTCGATTCCGCCGATCACCTGGGAAACGGTCTGCCGCCGGGCGGGGAATCAGAATCATTGGCTCGGCGCGGCCACCGCGTCGCCCGATGTCGCCTCCGGTATCGCCTTCATCCGGTCGATCGCGGAGAAGATGCGGACGCAGCCGTCCAACGCGTGGCGGGTCGCCCTGCCTCAGGCCGTATCGGCCCTGCTGCTCACCCTGACCGTGAATTCGGATTTCATCTGCCGCAGCGATGTGTCCTCGGCGCAATTGAGCGCGTATCTGTCGTTTCTCGACGCCTTGGAGGTCGAGTTCACGACGCGGCAAACCGCGCAGGAGTACGCGGAGCTGCTGGGCTACTCCACCAAGACGCTCGACCGCATGGCGCGCCGCTACGCGGGCCGATCCGTGAAACAGATGATCGACGACCGCGTGATGCTCGAGGCCAAGCGCCTGCTGGTCCACAGCGATCTGTCGGTCGCCGCGATCGGCCGCCGGCTCGGCAATGCGGATGCGGGCAACTTCGCGAGGTTCTTCGCGCACCACGCCGAGGTGTCCCCGGCGGAATTCCGCCGCACACACGGTCTGCCGTCACGCGTCCCCACCCCCGCCGTGGGCACGGTCCGTGAGTAACAGCGGCAGCCTGATCCCGCTACACGGCATCGTCCCCGAGCAGCCGACGCGGCTGTCGTCTCGGGGACGATGAGTGTGGGGCCGATCGATACCTGGGCGCCCTGTCAGTGGAATTGCGTGGGCAGATAATTGAATGGGCTCAGCAGCACACTGATCACGGCATGGCCGACGGGGTCGGAATTGACCGCGAGGAAAACATCGAAGAGAGACATCGGTTCATCCTCCGTTCAGAGCGACTCGAATATCGCTACCTGAACTATCCCCGGCTTCCGGCCGCAATCAACCCCTCCCCGCATCGATAGTCCGCACCCGACATCCACTTGTCCAAAAATGACGTGCGGTGGCATTCGACCTCGGCGGTGGCCCGGCGGCCCCGGCACACGGGGGAGTACCTGTGTCGGCCATCGTGTGTCGGCGCGGATACACAACGGGTGTGGGGACGCCGACAGACCGGGTGGGGGATTCTTCGCAGAATTGGTCGCAGACAACGCAAATCAATTCGGAGGAATCCAATGTCGAAGGTCACCACCCTGATCGGTGGCGCGCTCGCCGCCCTCGCCGCCACCGCGGTTATGACGCTGCCCGCGGCACCCGGGGCGTTCGCGCAGCCGGCGCCCGCGCCGTCGGCCTCGGCGTCGGCGCCCTCGAAAACTCAAGGCTGGCTGAGCATTTACAGCGGGAGGGCCCCGCAGGGGGTCAATGCGGTGCAACTGCGGGTCGTCGATGACGCCACCGTGGGCAACCGCGTCGTCGACCGTGACGGCAACTCGCTCTACCGATTCGACAAGGACACCGCCAACCCGTCGAAGTCGAACTGCAACGGTGACTGCGCCACCACGTGGCCGCCGCTGTTGGTCAGCCGTGGCCAGGCGCTGTATGTCGAGGGCGCGGATCCGGCGTTGACCGGGTTCGTCGAACGCGCGGACGGCTCCTGCCAGATCACCATCGGCGGCTGGCCGGTCTACTACTTCGCCAAGGACAAGAAGCCCGGCGACCTGAACGGTCAGGGTGTCGGCGGCACGTGGTTCGCGGTCAACCCGACCGGCGGAAAGGCCCTCGCCAAGTAGGCACGATCGGCGCACGGGATCATGGTCGGATGAGCAACTCGTCGGAGGCACCTTGTGATGAAGACGCGCAGCCGGAGCGGAAGCCGGGGCGGGTGACGCGGGAGGTGCGGTTCGGGCTTGCTGAGCTGGCGGCCGATGAGGAGCGGGCGGGGGGATGGTTCCTGCGGGTCAATGACATTGCCCAGTCCTATGTCGACCTCGAGGATCCGTCGCATCTGGAGCTCGACTACATGCGGTATCTGGCCTGTGCCATCGATGCCCGGGAACCCGCCGCGGCGCCGCTGGATGTCGTGCACATCGGCGGCGGTGCGGGAACTTTCCCCCGCTACCTGGCCGCTGTGCGGCCGGGGTCGCGGCACCTGGTCATCGAGGCGGACGAGGCGCTGGCGGAGTTCGTCGACCTGCATCTGGGGCTGCGTGCGGTCCCGGGGGTCGAGCTGAGGATCGGCGACGGGCTGGCCGAGATCGCCACTCTGGCAGCGGATTCCGCGGATCTGCTGGTGGCCGACGCCTTCGAGGGACTGCGGATCGCGCCGGGGATCACCGGTGCCGAATTCACGGCGCAGGTGGCGCGGGTATTGCGGCCCGACGGCATCTACCTGCTGAACTTGATCGGCTCCGGCCGCGGATTGGACGCGATCCGCGCGGTCTTTCCCCACCGTGTGCTGGTGGATGGCGACGTGTTCGCGGGCTATGTCGGAAATCGGGTGCTCGCCGCCAGCCGGGTGCCCCTCCCGCTGGACGCGCTGCATCGGATCGCGAGCCAGGCCTGGCCGCCGACGCGCGTCTCGCCGGATGCGGGGGAGTGATGTGGTTCACTATTGCTCGGCTAGCGTCATCACTCCTCAATAGACTGCGCTGACCGGCAGTTACCAGAGGCCGGGGTGGTTCGCGGTCGATCGTGCGGGAGGGTTTGTTTCGCATCGAGGGGCGGCACGTGCGCGTTGAACTGGCGTTGATACGCGATTGGTGGCATGAGGATGTCGACTATCGGTGGGTGGTCGACGCGATCGCTTCGCGCTCGGCGCTGGGGGTTTTGAAGACCGCCATCGGCCTGTGCGGCTTGGCCGCACCGCTGATCGCCGTGCTCATCATGCTGTCACCGGAGAGGCCGCGTGGTCGGCTGGCGGCGCTGGCTTTCTGCCTGCTGATAGCGATCGGATTGGTCTGGAGTACGCGCTGGCTGGTCCGGCCGTGGCCGGGCGAGACCGAGTCGCTGGTGCTCGTCGCGAGCGCGGATATGGGAGTCACCGCGACCTGCGCGCTGAGTCCGGAATACGTGGTGCGATCGGTCGGAATGATGTTGCTATTGATCATCGGCATCTACGTGAGCGCCTTCCACGGTCCGAGAACGCTTGCCGCGCATACGATGTGGGCATTCCTGTCCGCGGTGCTGCTGGCGGTCCCGTTGTTCCGGCGCGACGATCCGGCCTCGGCGGTGATCATGATCGTGGGGATGACCGCGGCCATCGTGGTGCCCCCGGGACTGCAGTTCTGCTACGGGGTGCTGCGCGGCGAAATGCTCTCGGACCCTTTGACGAGACTGTGGAGCCGGCGGGGGCTCGACTATCACTCGGCCATCGTGTTCGCCCGTCCTGTCCCGGATCCGGCGTGCGTGATGGTGATCGACCTGGACCGGTTCAAGGCCGTCAACGATGCGTTCGGGCATGCGGCCGGCGACGAGGTGCTGGTGTGCACCGCGCAGCGATTGCGCACGGCGGCGCCGGCCGGGAGCATCGTGTCGCGGTTCGGCGGTGAGGAATTCGCGGTCATCGCGCGGTTGCCCGCCGGGGCCGCGGCCGGCGCCGCGGACCGGTTGCGGCGCGCCGTCGCCGAGCCGATCGGCGCGATATCGGTCACCGCCAGTATCGGTCTGGCCATCGTGGACGCGAGGGACGTGCGCGACCGGGACCGCAGCCACCGGCTGGTGCGAGAGATCCTCTGCCGTGCGGACAGTGCGATGTACCAGGCGAAGCAACAGGGCGGGAACATTGTCGTGAGCGCGTGCGCCATCACGCCCGCGGAGATCGGCGGTTGAGCGGCGAGAGTCGCTGTTGCAATTTCATTTGCTTCTTGCATTTGTCGGTGTCGAGGACCTCTTGTGCCGACGCTCGGACATGGTGTGCCAGAAAGGGATTTGGGCGGGAAAAGTGCGGCCGTTGACATGACACTCGGAGGGCGCGGTCCGGGAGTCGAGAGGCTCCCGGACCGTTGTCCAATCAACCGGGTGCCCGAGGAGGGGTCGGATGCCGGCGTCAACTGTTCGCGTACGGAGGCGAGACCACAGCATGACCGAACCCGAAGAGGAACGGCAGATCAGCGAGCTCGTCGCGCGCCTGTCCGACAAGTTTCCCCACTTGCCGGCGCGGGTCGTCGCGGAGGAAGTCCGCGGTATTCACCGCGAATTCGATGATCACCGGGTTCGGGAATTCATACCGCTACTGGTGGAGCGGATCGCCGAACGGCATTTGAGCAAACGGGCGCCGTACCGCTCGGCAGCGCCCGGCGACGATCCCTTATGGCAGCCGGAATCGTCCCCGGCCTATTTCTGATTCCTCGACCGGGCTCCGGCTATTCGCCGATACCGGTTCGGCGACGAGGTGGACAGGGGCACACGGGCGGCCGATGCGGCGTGGCGGGTGCAGCCCTCGACGTTCGATCGATATGTTTGCCGCGTGATTGCGCTCGTCGTGGGGATGGTGTTGCTGGGGTGGTTCGTGCTGCGGGTGTATCGCGAACCTCGGCGGCTCGGCAACAGCGTGCTCCTGCTGATCGCGCTGGGCGTCACCCTGATCGGGGTGCTGCACGTCGATCCCGACAGCGGGCTGGCGACCCTGGCGCTGCTGGTCATCATCCTGTCGCCGCTGCTGGTCTTGCTGCTGGCCGCGCTGCTGATGGTGAACGGTGTGCAGATGGTGCGCCGGGAAGGGCGGCGGGTCGCCAACCTGCTGTCGTTCGGGCTGGGGGTGGCGCTGCTCGCGCCGTATGTGCTGTTCGTGGTGGCGCTGGTGGTGAAGAGCCCGTGGGCGGCGGGTGTGCTGGCGTCGATCACGTTGGTGGAGAGCTATTTCGGCTTCCTGTTGCTGGCATTCCTGCTGTATTCGCTGATCTACCTGCGTCTGCCGTACCGGCCGGGCATGGGGGCGATCGTCGTGCACGGCTCCGGGCTGATCGGCGATCGGGTGCCGCCGCTGCTGGCCGCCCGGCTCGACCGGGCGCTCGCGATCCTTCGCGCCGAGATCGCGGCCGGGCGCGCCCCGATGCTGGTCACCAGCGGCGGCAAGGGTTCCGACGAAATGGTCGCCGAGGCCGATGCCATGGCCGACTACCTGCTGGCCCAGGGCGCACCGGCCGGTGCGATCCTGCGAGAGGATCGTTCCGAAACCACCGACGAGAACCTCTCCGAAACCCGCACGCTGCTCGCTCGATATGGCATCCCGACCCCGGTTGTCCTGGTGACAAGCAACTTTCACGCCCTGCGCACCGGAATCCTCGCCCGCAGACAAGGCCTGGACGCGACGGTTGTCGGCTCACGCACCGCCTTCTACTACCTGCCGAGCGCGATCCTGCGCGAATTCACCGCCTTACTGGTGCAACACAAATGGACGAACCTCGTGATCTCGCTGGCGCTGGCCGCTTTGCCGCTGCTCGCGGTGGCCACCTACTCGGTCGAGTAGGTCCTCATCGTCGTAGTCCGGCGAGGACGCGGAGACGGCTTATACCCTGTGCTGGAGGATGTTTCGCATGGGGAAGGACGCTCGTGAACTGGTTGCTCCTGCGCGGGCTGAGCCGCGACCAACGGCACTGGGGTGAATTCCCGGCACTGTTCGAAACCGCGGTCGGCGGTGAGGCCGGCGACTGGACCCGCCCGGCTTCGGCACCGAGCACCGGCGCACGGCACCGCTCACGCTGCGCGCTATGACCGACGATCTGCGTTCCCGCTTCGAGCCCGGCGACGCCGACTGGTCGATCCTCGGCATCTCACTCGGCGGCATGGTCGCCATGGATTGGATGTCGCGCTACCCCAACGACTTCCACCGCGGCATCCTGATCAACACCAGTTCGGCAGCCTCACCCCTGCACCACCGATTCCGCCTCGGCAGCCTGCCCGTCCTGGCCGCCACCCGTCTCCTCGATCCGGTCGCCGCGGAGCGCGCGATCCTCGCGGTGGCCTGCAACAGCACCGAGGTCCCGCGCGCCGAACTCGCCCGCCGCTGGGCGCAATACGCCTCGGAGGCCAGCGCGAGCAGCCGCAGCGTCGCCGCGCAAATGCTGGCCGCCATCGGATTCCGCCACCCCCACCGCCCCCCGATCCC
>NZ_BAAFGR010000052.1:0-44550 GCF_041154655.1 Nocardia sp. JMUB6875 | reverse complement strand
GTCTTCCACTACGCAGCGTCGGATGCACACGCCCGCCCTCGTCGAGCCCCGCCCCGACCTTCCGCTGAGCGCCCGACCCGACCCTGGCATCATGGATCAGGTGAGCGCAGACACCCTGGTACGTCCCGACGAGACCGTGGACGAGTCGACCGACAACGACACTCCCAAGGTCTTCCACTACGTCAAGAAGAACAAGATCGCCGAGAGCGCCGTCATGGGCACCCACGTCGTAGCCCTCTGCGGCGAGGTCTTCCCGGTGACCCGCTCCGCCAAGCCCGGCTCCCCGGTCTGCCCGGACTGCAAGCGGATCTACGAGATGATGAAGAAGTGATGCTCTAGGACCAGGCATTTTGGCTGCTCTGTGGGCGTTTTATGGCTGTGAAGTGCCACTTTGGGTGCAACTTTCAGCCGGTTCGAGAGTGGCCCGTTGGTGTTGAGTCCTTCTTCATCGGTGGGTGGATGACTAAGGAATGACTGTTTCTGCTGGTCAGGATGCTTGTGCACTGCTGGGTGGGTCGCAAAGTGTCAGTTTGGTGCTGTTTTGACGGGTCGGCGGCCCCGACTGTGGTCGACCAGCCTTCCGCTCACCTGCGGATGGCTGCGACGACGCCTTCACCGTCGTAGGCCCCGACAACGATCGCCTCGACACCGATGGTGTGAGGACCAGCCGACAGAGGCGGAAACTCGTGATCGGTCACCCGTCTGCGGGATTCGCGGCGCGCCGGACCGAGCACCTACCCCCTCAACATGGGCGCAGCGTTGGCGG
This sequence comes from Nocardia sp. JMUB6875, assembly GCF_041154655.1. Classification (NCBI taxonomy): domain Bacteria; kingdom Bacillati; phylum Actinomycetota; class Actinomycetes; order Mycobacteriales; family Nocardiaceae; genus Nocardia; species Nocardia sp. JMUB6875. The sequence goes on along the minus strand of NZ_BAAFGR010000052.1, from coordinate 43,784 downwards.
CGACCTTCCGGGCCAGGTTGCAGCCGAGTTTTGTTCTGGCCGTGGCGGAATCATGGCATGGCCGGTGGCCTGGAGGCAGGAGTGACGGCGGTCGTCAGTGGGGTACGGACCGGATCGTGAGGGGCCCGCGGCGCGTCGCGGAGGACATGAGCCAATTGCTGGCGATGGCGAGCATGCTGGTATTGGCGCTACGGAGGTCGGTTTCCAGTGTGGCGACCAGCTCGCGCACATCGACGGTGGCCGAATCGACTTGCAGCAGTGTGGATTTGGTGTCCTCGAGAATGCCACGTAGCCGGTCGAGGCGCTGCAGTACGTCCAGCAGGTTTCGTACGAGATCATCTCCGAGCGTCAGAAAGGTCGTCACACCGACGTCATCGTCGGTGAGTTCGCTTACGGTGACTGCCCGCGCCATGCTCGGCCGTGCCCGCCATGGGGCGCCGGTCTCGTTGGGGGTGCTCATCTTCCATCTCCGGGGGTCGGGGGAGTGGACAGACAGCGAACCTTGTGGAGCAGCGTCATGGCGACGCTCCCGTCTGACCGCGTGACCGGTCGGGTTAGCTGGGTGAGGGGCGTCGCCGGATTGGCGGCGTGAAGGCAATCACCACTGTGTCCACGCTATACCCGGTGTCACCCTCAGCGGTGTAGGCGCAAACACTTCGTGCCAATGATTTTCATCTACGATGGGATGAATAGCTTCACCGCTGCCGAACCCAGTCCACACATCTACGGGCCGTCTTCCCCAGTGGCCGCCGAGAAGGGCAGACGGGTAATGGGCTGCTGGCATACCACCGACGCTGTGGTCGTGACTATTTCCGCGGCGGCGATCACGGAAACGGGATTGGATTGGGCCACCGCCGTGACGACCTTACCCAGCCTCGATTCGCCCGACATGCATGCCTGGATCGCCGGCCATCATGACCCCGCAGGCGAACTCCACTGCGCTGTTGTCACCCCCAATGATCGACATCCCGATGGGCTACTTCCCTTGCCGCACAGGCAGATCTGCGTTCCCCCGCATGAGTACGCCGCATTCACGACGATGCTGGCCGACCGGTCATGCGAAGCTACCTGACCTTCCGTGGAATCACTTCGTCCGGGTCCGGGCGGCGGGCAAGCTGCTCATTGTGATGGCCAGTGATCGGGGGCTGGGAGGTATTCGACGCCGGTGATGACTTCGGGGTGTATGCAGAGGACCTTTTCCTGGCCGCCGGGCAGTCGTGGCTGCAGCAGTTGGTGATAGTGCGCGAGTTGGTTTGGGTCGGTGATCTGTTCGGCGGTGCCGGTGACGATCACACACCAGCCCTGTTGGGAGTCGGGGTCGAGGGAATCGGCCTCGTAGGCGACGACTTGCTGATACTGCGGAATGCCGACGCCCGCACCGGTGCCGACAATGATCATTTCCTCGTCGATGAGATGGTTGACCGGCCGGATGGCCGGTAATGCGTACCGCGAGTACGCGATCCGGCCGAACCTGGCCTGCGCCAGCAGTCGCAGGCATTCGGCGTCGGGCAGCGCACGCGCCTCCAACGGCTCCGGCTCTCTCACCCCGGACCTGCGCACCATCAGATTGCTGTTGGATTCGGGCTCAGGCTTGTAGATCATCGTGGACGCCCTCCGATAGTCACGAAATCGTGACGTGCGGCTGATGGCGTCGGGGTTCCCTACCTTCCGGGGCAGCAAACCACAACCACGCCCTTCGGTCCATTTCGTCCGGAAGCGCACGGACAGAGCGAGATTCGTAGCGCATCACTCATCTATCGGCGGCGGCTGGGGTTGGGCTTACAAAGGTGGTCGGGCAGCGAATCGCCGACCGGGCCAGTTGGCGTGGGTGACGCGATGACACAGGGCGTCGGCGTCGGCGACGACGGGTCTGGTGCCGCCGTTGGCGAGCCTTTTCGGCGTCCAGGTTCCGCTGAGCTGGGCGGTCGGCCGGTGGTTGAGCTCAGTTGATCGTGGTCGGTTGCCCGATGTCGTCGGTCGGGAGAGGGCCGTCCACGGTTGCGCTGACCCAAACGGTGTTGAGGTTGATGTCGCCTCCACGATGGGAGAGGAAGGCGATGTCGGAGGCGTCGCGGCCGGTGGCGATGCGGACGAGGGTCGAGCGTGGGGCGAGCATGGTCGGATCGAATGCTTGCCAGGTTCCGTCCACCCACGCTTCGGTCACCGAATGGAAGTCCATGGGGAAGCAGCCGGGCGCGTACACCGAGGCGACCCGGGCCGGTATCCCCACGGCCCGCACGAGTGCGACCGCCAGATGCGAGTAATCACGGCACACCCCGGTGCCGGACAACAATGTCTCCACGGCGCCGTCGACGGGGGTGCTGCTGCCCGCGACATAGCGGATGCGGCGGGCGACCCACGATGAGATCCGGGCGGGCATGGCAGGATCATTTATCCCGCAACCGAATTCGGATGAGGCGAAGCCGAGCAGCCGGTCCGACTCGGCGAATCGGCTAGGCCGCAGATATGCCGTGCGGTCGTAGTCCGAGGCATCTTGCGGCGGTGCCGTGCCCAGGACGGTGGCGCGATAATCCACCAGCAGATTGCCCGCGCCGGAATCGAATACGTGGATTCGGCTGCCGTGGGGGCCGTTGACCTCGCGGGGCATGATCGCTTGTCCGTCGAGCGTGAGGACCATCGATTCGGCCAGGTCGATCCCTGGCTGCCAGGCGACGGCGATCTGCAGCTCGAGCGTTGCGGGGGACAGGACTGCGACGTCGAGATGGGCGGAGACGTCACGCTTCATCCCCTGATCCTCGCAGAATACGCAGCAGTCCAGGGTATCCGGGAGATCCCGCTGTGTTGAGGGCACGCAAGTGTAGGCTGGCATCCGCGGAGCGAACCTCATGTCGGGTCATTCGGGTCGGCGGTGGCTCCGCGGAATCGGGGCGAATACGGGACCCGAGACGGGAGCGTCGACGGTGACGCGACAGGATTCGGCAACTTTCTCTCCGGTTTTCGCGCGACGGTGCACGCACGGGCGCGGTACGTCCTCGTGATCGTCGCTTCCGCCCCGATGCCCGCCGCCGCGCAATGCCCGCCGCGGCTGCTGCTGCGCGCGAACGATGCCGGGGCCGGACCCATCGAGGGCGCCTGGTGGCCGCGAACCGCGGATCCCATGACCGAGCTGCACGAGGTGATCGAGGCGATCGGTCCGGTGCTGGGGCAGCTGGTTCGGGTCGGATTCGATTGGGCTGCTGTGGGATCGGCCTTCGACGCCCTCGGTGCGTACCGAGACCCCGGCGGGTGCGTGGGCGGCATCATGCACCTGCTCGGATCGCGGGGCACACGGATAGCTCTGCTCGTGGTCGCGGCGGATACCGAGCCCACTCTTGCCGCGACCCATATGCGTTGGGCAGCAGGGCAACCGCTGCCCAACGATTAGTTGGCCTGCGCGGTGTTCACGACGGGACCGATGAGTCCAGGTCCGGGCCGAGTCAGTTGGGGGTTGTGGTGCGATCGGCCCAGCGGCGCGCGGCCGTCCGCCGCTCCGTGCGTTCGCGCCGGCACCGATTACCGGTTCGCAACAGGTCGTTCACCGTCGGTGTGCCGTTGGTCGTGGCGGCGGCGGTTATCGCCGAGCACGCATCGGTCGCGGAGGTCTCGGGTGGTACCACCAGGACTACGAGCCTGTGGCCACGCAATCCGCTCAGTTCGACGGTGTGTGCGGGAGAGTACCCGCGCCAATCGAGCCGTACCGGCTTTCCGGCCACGCTGAGCGCACGGGTCGGCGTGTCCCAATCGGTCAGGTAGTACGCGACCCGCAGGACCGGCCCGAAGTGCGCAGCGACAGTGGTGATCAGGCCGGGAAGCTCGGTCATGAGGTCATTGGAATAGGGCCACCAGCCGCCGTCTACGTAACCGGTTTTCGGAGCCCACCGCTTCATCAGCACTCGCGGCATCGGCATCCTCCGCGCGGGTTGGGCGTCGAGGCCGGCGCGGGTCGAGTGCGGTGTGGGTATCGGTTGCGTCGTCATGATGCGCGGTTTGTCCTGTCTCGGCCGTCAGCGGCCGGATCTCCGGGCAGGTTGCGCCTACGCTGACCGAACGAGACGTTGACCTACACTGTAGACATCCTACTCGCGCCTCATGACGACCGGACGCGCAAACAGGCGACGGGTGCGGCCGCCCGTCAACGCTGTAGCTCTGCACTCGGGCGACCATTGGGGATCTCATTCGGACGGAGGGCATTCGGAATGGCCGAACAGCCTGCCAATCACAGAAATTCGCGATCGGCGAACCGGCGGTCAGGGCCCGGCGCACGCCGGGACGCGCCGATCACCCGGGCGGTGGTGCTGAATACCGCCCTCGAGATCGTCGATCGAGACGGGGTCGACGGGTTGTCGATGCGGCGGCTGGCCGAGGCGGTCGGGCGGGATCCGATGGTGATCTATCGGCATGTGTCGAACAAGGCGGCGGTGCTGGACGGAGTGGCCGAGATCGTCTTCGATCGACTATCCGTCGACACTGCCGCCGCGGACTGGGCCGCGCAATTGCGGGTGGTCGCCCGCGAATTCCGCGAGCTGGCGCTGGCGCATCCCCGAGTGGTGCCGCTGTTGGTGACGCGGCCGCTGGCCACGCCGTTGGGACAGCGGCCTCCCGCGGTGGTTCGCCCGCTGGAGGGGATCCTGGAATTGCTCACTCGCGCAGGGTTTTCCGGTGCCGATGCGCTGCATGTCTACCGTGCGCTGTTCGGGTTTCTCTACGGGCACGTGCTCAACGAGCTGCAGGAGATCGTGGAGCGGCCCGAGGAAACCGATGAGGTGCTGCGCCTGGGGTTGTATCGACTCTCGATCGAGGAGTTCCCTCTGGTACGCGAGCTGGCGCCGGTGCTGGCGGCCTACGACGGCGCCACCGAACTCGAACGTGGCCTCGACATTCTGCTCACCGGTCTGGCAGCGACCCTGCCCAGCTTGGAAGAATGACCGCTGCTTCCACCGGTTCGCCTCGAGGCCGAGCCGCTGGACGTCAGCGGGTGCGGATATGCGAATTTCCTTTCCATAGTGGGATGTTCACGGGTTGGAAGCCATCATGTCGATGGACCTGGAAATCCATCCGGTTGATCTCCCGTCCCGAACTACCGTTAACGTGGAGGCGCGGCTCCATCTCCGGGGTCGGCTCCGCAAGAACAGGCGGGCGTCGGATATGAAGGCCGGCCAGGCTGATGCTCGAAATCTCTGTCGGCGTACAGCGAGTGGCCGATCGTCGTGAGCGGCTTCGATCCGGTCGGTTCGGAGCGGTTCCTCGCCGCGTTGTCGGTGGTGTCACGCGCGGTCGTCGGTCCGTCGCGCATTGTGATGGCGTGTGTGGATGTGCTGGCGGTGCAGCGCGCCGCGATCGCGGTGGGCGTCACCGAGATCGGCTGGGAAGTGTTGTGCGCCAGCGATTCGGTCGCCGACCGGTTCGAGGCGTTGCAGGTCACCGCGGGGCAGGGGCCCGGAATCGACGCGGCGGTGCGTGGCGAGGTGGTCGTGGTCGAGGATCTGGCGCTGATTCATAACCGGTGGCCGCTGTTGGCCGCTGCGATGCCCCCCGGTGAAACCGGGGCGGTGTATTCGATTCCGCTGCAGGCGGGGGCCGTCCGGCTGGGAGTACTGGATCTGTTTCGCGAAAAGCCGGGGCTCCTCGATGGTATCGAGTGGGCGGCGGCGTCCTCGGTCGCCATGATGGTGACGATGATTCTGCTGTCGGATCAAAGCGCCGACGCCGAGAGTGCCGAGTTCGTGCTGGGGCAGTGGTGGAGTTCTGCTCCTCGCACCCGAGAGATCCATCAGGCTAGTGGGATGGTCGCTGTGCAGCTGGGGGTGCCGGTCCGCGATGCCTATTCCCGGCTGCAGGCCCATGCCTTTGCTCGCGGGTTCACCTTGGCCGAGGTCGCCGCCGATGTGGTGGCACGCCGGTTGCGCTTCGGTCCCGGTCCCGAGACATCTTGACCCACAACGGATATGGAATCAGACATGTAGGAGGAGTCGGTCGTGAACGAGCGAGAAGGCCCGCTGGTGCAGGCGTTCGTGGAGCTGGCGGACACACTCGTCGCGGACTATGACCTGATCGAACTGGCGCAACGCCTGGTCGACGACTGCGCGCGGCTGCTCGCCGTCGACGCCGCCGGAATCCTGGTGGCCGCTCCCGGCGACGGACTGCAGGTGCTCGCCTCGACCACCGAGCAGGCTCGTCTGCTGGAGCTGTTCCAGGTGCAGTCGGAGGCGGGTCCGTGTCTGCTCGCCTACCGCACCGGTGTCAGCGTTCTGGTCCAGGACCTGGCGGTGGAGCCCGACAGGTGGCCCGCGTTCGCGCGCCGTGCCCTCTCGGACGGGTTCCGCGCGGTGTGTGCGCTGCCGCTCCGGCTGCGCGACGAACGCATCGGCGCGCTGAACCTGTTCTCCCGCACCGCCGGAGCGCTGTCCGCGAAGGACGTTCTCGTCGGTCAAGCCCTGGCCGATATCGCCACCATCGGGATTCTGCACCAACGCGCGGCCACCCGATCGGAAACAATCAACCGGCAACTGCAGACGGCATTGAACACCCGAATCATCATCGAACAGGCCAAAGGCATGCTCGCGGAACGCAGCGGCATCGACATGGACACCGCCTTCGGACAATTGCGTGGCTACGCCCGCGCCAATAATCGGCGCCTGACCGACCTCGCCCGCGCCGTCGTGGAGGGCACGGCCGAGGTCGGGACCTTCCTCGACGGATCCGCCCCCTGACCCCCGAATCCGCTGTCCAGTAGGCTTTGGCAACGGTCTCGGCATTCGCCGAGTTCGTTCGAGGCCTCTCTGCGGTCCCTGCTTTCGAATCGCGATGCCACCCGAATTTTCGGAGAGGCGAATGTGGTGACGACCGCAGGCGGTATGGACGATCGAGAATCCATGGGCGACCCGGTCGAACGGACCGATGACCCGGGTGCGGATGTGTGGGACGAGGAGGAGTCCCCCGTGCTGCGTCGGGCGCGGAAGGAAGCCGAACTCAGTGCCGCCGGGGATTCGACGCGAGCGTATCTGAAGCAGATCGGGCGAGTTCCGTTGCTGTCCGCGGCCGAGGAGGTGGATCTGTCGGTTCGGATCGAGGTCGGACTGTACGCGGCGGAGAAACTGCGAGCCGACGCGGAGATGCCGCCGGGTCTGGATGAGGTGTTGCGCCGGGACCTGGCTTGGATCGTGCTGGACGGTGCCCGGGCGAAAGATCATCTGCTGGAGGCAAATCTGCGATTGGTGGTGTCGATCGCCAAGCGGTACGCCGGGTACGGTTTGGCGTTTCTCGATCTGATCCAAGAGGGCAATCTGGGCTTGGTGCGAGCTGTCGAAAAGTTCGACTACAGCAAGGGATTCAAATTCTCGACGTATGCCACGTGGTGGATCCGCCAGGCGATTTCACGTGCGCTGGCCGATCGGTCCCGGACCATCCGCATCCCCGCGCCAATGGTGGAGATCATCAACAAGCTCGGGCGGATGCAGCGGGAGTTGTTCCGGCAGCTGGGCCGGGAGGCCACCGTGGACGAGCTCGCCGACGAGCCGGACATCACGGTCGAGCGGGTCATGGAAATCAAGCAGATCTCTCGGGAGCCGATCTCGCTGGATCAGACGATAGGTGACGACGGCAGCACTCAGATCGGTGATTTCATCGAGGATTCCGAGGCTGTCGTCGCGGTCGACGCGGTGGCGTTCACTCTGTTGCAGGAGCAGTTGGGGGCGGTGTTGGACACGCTCAGCGAATGCGAAGCCAGTATCATGCGCCTGCGCTACGGACTGGGTGATGGTCGGCCCCGGACGCTCGAGGACATCGGTGCGATCTACGGCGTCACCCGGGAGCGGATTCGGCAGATCGAGCAGAAGACGATGTCGAAACTGCGCCACCCCTCGCGTTCGCGATTGCTGCACGACTACCTCGATTGATCGACCGCGGCGAGGACGGATCGGATTCCCACCCCTGGGAACTGCAGGGCTGTCCTCGCTCGGTCCACCGCGACTCTAGCCGCGCTTCTTGCCCTTGCGCTCGAAGCCGTCGACCTCGGACCGCGGTTCGGTCGACTTGGCTTTCTTCTCCGCTCGTTTTTCCTTCAGGGACTTGCCCTGAGCCTTGGACATCTTGCTACGCGGAGATTTGTCGGACAACTGGTTGGTCCTTTGTTTGGAAGGCCTCGACGGCCTCGATACCCGCGACCCTACGCCACCACGGCGGCTGCGAGTTCCTCTTCAGCGCAGGGCGTATCGGTTCCGGGCGTGTCGTCTGCACGGATTCCTCGCGTGCTACGAAAAATGAGGGTGTTCCGAGATCGATTGCTGCCCATATGGTTTCCCGCTGATGGTTTCGGTACGCAGCTCCGTGGCGTCTTGCGGAGTCGGGTGGCCACTCGTTTCGGTGCTGACCCGTAGGGGCAAACCTCGAATATGAGTACGGGGAGCGATCACATCGATTACGACGGGAAACCGGGTGTCGAATTCGTGAGCGATCTACGGCGGCGTCTCGCGTCGATTGCTCGTAGGCTCGCAACGATCGAGGCCGAGGCGGCGGTGCTGTGGGAGGAATACGCTTTCAGGCACCCGGATAAAGCGTTGCACGCTAACCAACTCGTCCGCCACAGGTTCGATGATGGCACCGTCCGAGCCGACAAATTTCTGTCTTCCGGCGATGACAGCGCGGCGAGCGAGCCACGAATTCGGTAGAGCAGCGTCATGATGACGCTCCCGCCTGACCGCGACCGGCCGGGTAGGGTTGCCGACACCGCTCGGTTGGCGGCAAACGCGGAATCGCCAGTGCCTCAACGCTATACCCGCGATGGTTTCGGCGCAGCAGCGTCGACCGGGCCGACGGCTCGGCACCGATGAAAAAAGCTTCGCACCGATCTCGGTGCGAAGCTCTTCACGAACCTATCGCGCGGAATCAGATAGCGCGGACGTCGGTGGCTTGGGGGCCCTTCTGGCCCTGCTCGACCGAGAACTCGACACGCTGGCCCTCGTCGAGGGACTTGTAACCCGCGCCGCTCACGGCCGAGTAATGCACGAAGACGTCCGGGCCGCCTTCGTCCTGGGCGATGAAGCCGAAGCCTTTTTCACCGTTGAACCACTTCACACTGCCTTGAGCCATGTTGAAAGCAACTTCTTTTCTGTAGTGAGCCGGGCGAATTCGTAGTGAGAAGCCCGTTCTCGAGTGCTGACTATGCCACAGGGGATCTCGATCGCCTGCATCGCGTGTCGAGGGCGACCCCGCTGGACGTGCTGTCGTGGCGGGATCGGACCCGTCCGCTCTTGCTTCCGTCCTGACGTGCCGCATGCCGCGCTGACCCAACCGGCGTGACCCGCGCGACTCGGAAGGGGCAGCGGTTCTGGCAGTTTGGTCGTCTCTCCAGGCGTGGAGGTGTGCTTGGACTTCCAACGGCCCGGAATGTCGGGATGTAGTGGGAACCGCAGTGCCATTTTGAGTGCCACTTTGCGGTCGAAACGGTGGGAATTCTTGGGTTTCAGTGGGGTGTTGTCGGAAGCATTGGGATCGGAAAATACCAGGTCAGAATGGTAGACCCGCCAGGATCGCCCGGTCAGCGGCCGATCTTGGTGGATCTACGAGATGATGAAAAAGTGATGCTCTAGGACCAGGCATTTTGGCCGCTCGGTGGGCGTTTTGTGCCTCTGAAGTGCCACTTTGAGTGCCACTTTCGGCGGGTTCGAGAGGGGTCCTCTACGGTCGAGTCCTTCTTCATCGGTGGGTGGATGACGCAGGGCTGGCTGTTTCTGCTGTTCAGGGGGTTGTGCAGTGCTGAATTGGGCCGCAGGGTGCCATCTTGATGTCATTTTGAAGGGAATCGGCGGCTCGGGGGCTCGGAGTTGCCGATAGTGGCACTCCCGCGAACGAGGTCTGCATGCCGCGCAGGCTGCGGTCGTACCCGCCACAGGACGGGGAGGAAACCGCCGCTCGGCGGGTTCCTCCGGGAACCCCGGGTCCGCAGGATCAGGAGTGCGCTGTGAGTCAGGCACAGTTCGGGGTCGCCGCAAACCGGACAGCGGTGATCCGGCCGCGCTCGGCAGAGCGCCGGAGAAGACGGGCGTCCGTGGATCCTCCCCCTGCGGACGCCCGTCGACACCGGTGCGATCTCGGCGGTGGTCGGTACATACCCGACCGGGTGGCCGGGTCCGCACCGCCGGGTGGCCGGAAAACCCCGGTCGAATGGCTGGGAATTCGCTGGTGGCATTGGTGTGTGGCCATCGGAAATTTACGGTCGAGAATATGAAGGAATCGCCGCCGCGTTTCGCGCGGCTTCGTCTGCTGTGGTCGTTTATTGCCCCGCATCGTGGCGTGCTCGTCATCGGCTGTGTGCTCGCGGTGCTGAGCGCGGCTGCGGGTCTGGCGACGCCCATGATCGCGAAGTGGGTGCTCGATGCGGTGGGGGCGCGTGCCTCGCTGGTGACGCCTGTCGCGACATTGCTGGTGCTGTCGGTGTTCGCTGCACTGGTGCGGTGTCTGGAATGGATTCTGCTGGGCACGGTCGGCGAGCGGGTCGTGCTTGATGCCCGGAAGTCCTTGGTGCGCCGATATTTTCGGGCGACGGTGCCCTCGCTGCAGCGACGACCGGTGGGTGAGCTGGTTACCCGTGTCACCTCTGACACGGTGCTGTTGCACGAGGCGACCTCGTCGAGTCTGATCGGTTTGGTCAACGGCACCGTGATGCTGGTCGGCACGCTGGTGATGATGGCGGCGCTGGATGTGGCGCTGTTCGCGGCCACGATCGCGGCGGTGGCCGTCGTGGGCGTGCTGTTCCTGGCATTGATGCCGGGTGTGGCCGCCGAACGTCAGCGGGCACAGCAGCGCCTGGGTCTGGTCGGCGGCGCCCTGGAAGGGGCGTTGCACGCGATTCGCACGGTGAAGTCCAGCCGTGCCGAGCAGCGCCAGTCCGAGCGAATCATCGCCGATGCCGAGGCATCGACCGGGCACGCCCTGCGGGCGGTGCGCCGCGAGGCGATCGCCGCGGGGTTCACCTGGACGGGTGTGGAGGTCGCGATCATCGTGATCCTGGCCTTCGGCGCGTGGCGGGTCGGGCACGGCGCGCTCGCGTTGTCGAGCCTGATCGCGTTCCTGCTGTATGCGTTCGCGCTGATCGAACCGGTGACCGGGCTGGGACAACATGTGATGGAGTTGCAGAGCGGCATCGCGGCGGCCGGACGGATCCGGGAGATGGAGCAGTTGGAGATCGAAACCGACTCCGACGCAACCGGAATCGCTCGGCCGATCGGTTCCGGTACGGGTGCGGCGCTCGAATTGTGCGGTGTCACAGCCGGTTACGTAGGAAGGGAAGCGCCCGTACTGCGCGATATCGATCTGGTCGTGCCGAGTCGCGGGCACATCGCGATCGTGGGGCCGTCCGGCTCGGGCAAGACCACGCTGCTGTCGCTGATCCTGCGTTTCCTGGAACCGCGACAAGGGGCACTGCTGCTGCACGGTCGGCCCTACTCCGAATACGGGCATGCCGGAGTGCGGGCGCGGCTGGCCTACGTGGAACAGGACACCCCGGTGGTTCCCGGAACCATCCGGGAGAACCTGCTCTACTCCTGCCCCGAAGCCTCCGAACAGGACCTCCTCGCGGTCGTTCGGGCCACCCGGCTGGAGGAGGTGATCGCCGCGCAGGAACACGGTCTGGACACACCGCTGAGCTCGTCGTCGGTGTCCAGCGGTCAACGCCAGCGCATCGCTGTCGCCCGGGCACTACTCGGCGCACCCGATGTGCTGCTGCTCGATGAGGCGACCGCCCACGCCGACGGTCTCACCGAAGCCGCGATCCACGAGTGCATCCGCGAACGAGCACAGGTGAGCACGGTTATCACTGTGGCGCACCGGCTTTCGACGGTCGTCGACGCCGACCACATCGTGGTGCTGCAAGACGGCCGTATTCGCGCCCAGGGCTCGCACGCCGAGCTGGTCGACACCGATGAGCTGTACGGCGAACTGGTGAGCGCGCTTCGAATCGAGGAACAGGCCGGAATGCACTGACGTAGCGGTGGGCACCCGCGCCGGACTGAATTCACCCGGTGCCCACCGTATCCGGTGGCACGGGCACCGGTCTGCCGCCATCCGATTAGCCCGCCTCTCGGCGGGGTTCGCCGATGTGCGCCGGGTCAGTGGCGGTCGGCTGGCTGGGGCGAGGGGATGATACCGATCATGTTGGGGCTGTTGGCTTTCAACGTAATAGGAGGAGGGGTGTCATGCCGGGCGTCCGGGCGAGATGCGAGTCTCGCCCGGACGAGGATCTCAGCGGATGTACTTGGCGGGCTTGGTGGCCGCGTTGAGCAGGTATTCGAGTGGGCCGCGCCGGAAGAATCGGGACCAGATCGTCGCGAACACCATGGCTCCGAGGATCAACAGCAGCAGCGGTGTCCAGGAAGGCTGGGGCGGGCCGTAGGATCCGTTGGGCGCCAGGGTGAAGGCGGACATCGCGACGAAATGGCCGACGTAGGCGGTCAGGGACATGGTGCCGACGGCGATGATCGGGGTGGCCAGGCGGCGCAGTCGCGGGAGGCGGGCCATGGCGGCGGTGGCGGCCACGATCACCAGGATCGCGAAGCCGACGCTGCCGACGATGTCGAAGGTGGTGCCGCTGTGCGGTCCGGCCAGCAACAGCGACGAAGCCGAGCCCTGAGGGAGGAACGCCTCGCTGCCCGCGCCCGGCGGCATCTTCCCGCCGGCCCCGGGAGGCGGCCCGGATTCGGCGGTGCTGCCCAGCGCGTTCGGTCCGCCGAGCAGCCGGGACAGGCCGTATCCGAGCAGGGTGAGGCCGGCGCCGAGGGTGGCCACGCGCGCCTGCACCGCGGGGAAGGCCAGGTCGAGGCGGGCTAGCGCCATGCCGGCGATGATGAACGGCAGCCAGGTGATGGTCGGGTACATGCCGGTGAGCAGCAGGTCGAGAACGCCTACGCTGCTGAGCTTTTCGAGCGGGTCGTGGGCGTTGATGGCGTGCCGGACCGGCTCGGTGAGCAGTGATCGCAGGACGAACGCCAGCTGCGGGGTGATCAGCGCGAGCGCGGCCGCGATGATCGCGAGCGTCTTGGCGCTGTACTTGGCCAGCGGCAGGGCGAGCAGGAAGTACACGCCGTAGAAGGCGAGGATCACCACATCCCCGTAGAACATCGTCATCACCGTGCCCAGTGCGATGAGGACCAAGGCGCGAATCGCGATGCGGGCCTTGGCCTGTCGGCCCGCCCGACCGGTCTTCGGCTGTCGGCGTCCGGCGATCAGCACCAGCGAGAACCCGGCCAGGGTGGCGAACAGGATCGAGGAGCGGCCGTCGACCAAGTATCGGATCCAGCTGCCGACACCGTGCGTGGACGACAATTCTGGGCCGACGTGGACGGTGTACATGCCGAAGACGGCCAGCGCCCGAGCCAGATCGATCCCGACCAGCCGCCCCGTCGAGGGACCGGGCGGAGCCGATTCGGTGTGTCCGGGCGGGGTCGGAGGAGGCGATGTCTCCTGTGGCGGCTGTGTCGAGGTCATTAATCCAGCGTCACGGCCGTGGCGGGGGGAACACCATCCGGCAGGTTTCGGTTTCCGCCCCGCCGATCGGCGGGCCGTGCGGCCGATGCCGACGGGTTCGCGCGTTACCGAAGGCGCGGCGCAGGCCGACGCCACGGCGGGACCGCGAGATTGGTCGCGGCGCGCAGTACCCATTCGACCGGGCCGTAGAGGTGGCGGCGCAGCCACCATGCGCTGAACCAGACTTGTGCGGCGAAGGTCGCCGTGGCGATCGCGATGATGCCCGCGGTCGGTACCTGGCCTGCCAGGGCCAGACCGTATCCGGAGTAGATGAGCATGCACACCACCGATTGCCCGATGTAGTTGGACGCCGCCATTCGCCCGGCCGGGGCCAAGCGGGCCACCGTGTCGGCGTACGCGGAGCGGGTCAGCCACACCAGGCCCGCTATATAACCGAGGGTCAGCAAGGGGCTCGACAGCGACTGCAGTGTCGGCCAGAACGCGGGCAGCCGGACACCGGCCAGCGACGTGACGAACGACACCAGCGAAACCGTTCCGCCGACACCTAATCCCAGGGCCAGCGCGCGAGGTATCCAGGGGCGCAGCAGTTCTGGATTCTCGAAGACCCGCTGTTTGCCCGCCGCGAGTCCGATGAGGAACATGCCCAGCGCGGGTACGCCCTGGTACTGCCAGATCTGCAGCATGAAATGCGGGGCCGCGGACACCTGCGAGGCGAGGGTTTCGGCGACGCCACCGGTGAAGCCGACGTCGGTGCGGGGGGCGTTCGCCGCGCCGCTCTTGACGATCAGCTCGGGAGGCAGCAGCGTGAACGCGGCGTACAGCAGCAAGCCGGTCAGGAACGCGGTGCGGGCACGAATCTTGCGTACCGCCACCAGGATTACGCACAACACGGCGTACAGGGTGAGGATGTCGCCCAGCCAGAGCAGCGTCAGATGCGCGACGCCGACCAGGAACAGTGCGGCGCTGCGGCGCAGCAGTCGCGGCACCGGCCGCACTCCGGCCCGCTCGGCAGCGGCTATCTGCAAGGTGAACGAGTAGCCGAACAGGAACGCGAACAGCAGGTAGAACTTGCCCTCGAACAGTGCCTGTTCCAATCCGCCGCAGATGCGGTCCACGACGCTGCCCGACCCCGTCGGCCGCTGGCCGATTCCGTCCCCGGGAGCGAACATCGCCGACACGACGAGCGTATTGACCACGACGATCCCGTACAGCGCGAACCCGCGCAGGATGTCGAGCTCGTCGATGCGGCGGGCGGTATCGGGCGCGGCAATCGGCGAATCCGCCTTGTCCGGCATGAAATATCGCTCCCTTGAATCGAATTAACCACCCGCCGGAATCGAATTCGTGATCCGCGGCGGGCGGTGGTCGGCACGGCCCACTGATCGGCCGGGTTCCCGGATGGACAAACTTCCGGGTCAACCTACGAGCGGCCCGCCACCTCAGCCACCCGCCGAGGGGCCGGAATCGGCCCGTCGAGTGGCTGGCGCGGACGCGTTGGCTACCTGCGCGGCGAACCGGCGCACTGCCGGACTCTGGACGGGTCGGTTCCCGCCGATCGGCGGATGGTCGCCTCGTCGGCTGGCCCATACCGTCGCCAGGGTGAACGACAAGAATTCCGTGCCTGCGGGCACCCGGCCGCGTCCCGGAGTGAACGACCCGTGGTGAGCCTCGGCGGCGGAACACGGCTGTTGGCGCGGGCTGAGCCGCGGCGGTGGGCCGTTGATTCGGTCGCGGTAGCCGTCGCGGTAGCCGACGCGGTGTTCGGGAAGGCCTATCTGGATCGTGGCGCGTTGGCGATCGCGGTGATCGCCTGTGCCGCACTGCTATTGCGGCGCCAATGGCCGGTCGCGGTGTTTCTGTTCACCTTGCCGGTGGCGTTGACCGGGCTGATCGTCGCCCCCGCCATCGCCCTGTACACCGTCGGCAGGCAGTCTCCCGATCGGCGGGTGGTCTTCGGGTGCGCGGCCGCGGTCGCACTGGCGTCGACGGTGGCGTCATCGTGGCCGCTCGAAGGGTTCGGTTCGCACGCCGATGCCGTGGTGTATCTCGCGTTCACCGCCGCGTGGGCCGCCGCGCCGGTGCTGTTCGGTCTGTTGATGCGCACCCGCGACGAGCTCGCGCGGCGTTTGGTCGAAATCGAGGAGGCACGCGATCACGAGCGCGACCTGCACGCGCAGGCGGTGCTGGCGCGGGAACGGGCACAGATCGGCCGGGAGATGCACGATGTGGTGTCGCATCAGGTCAGCCTGATCGCGGTGCGGGCCGGGGCGTTGGCCGTCGCGACGACCGATGCGCAGACCCGCGAGGCCGCGCGTCAGATTCGGGGATTGAGTGTCTCGACGCTGGACGAATTGCGAAATCTGGTGACGCTGTTGCGAGCTTCGGGTGGCCGGGCCACGGAATTGACGCCCCAGCCGACCCTGGCGGATCTGCGGGCGCTGATCGACGCCAGCGGTATCGCCGTCGTGTTCGCGGGGACGTTGCCCGACGACGTTTCCGGTGCGGCGCAGCGTGCGATCTATCGGACGGTGCAGGAGGCGTTGACCAATGTCCGCAAGCACGCCCCGGGTGCGAGCGCTGATGTCCGGCTGTGGTCGGACGCTGAGTGGTTCGGTGTGGTCGTCACCAATGCGCCGCCGACTCGTGGCGCGTTGTCGTTGCCAGGGTCCGGGCACGGTCTGCTCGGATTGGCCGAGCGAGCCGAGCTGCTGAAGGGGCAGTTGCGCTGCGGCAGTACCGAAGCGGGTGGCTTCCGTGTCGAACTGCGGCTGCCCCGCACCTGAGTGACGGTCGTTCGGCGGGCCTGCGTCCCGCCACCGGGCGGGGCGTGAGCATCCATCCGGTGGATTCCCGAACAACCACGGGCACAACAGAATTGACGACGTCCGGTGCATACCACCGAGGCGAAACCCTGGTGAAAGCGAATGGATCGAAGTGGCGATAAACGCACGAACAGCGCACATCTGTGTCGGCACCCTGCTGATCGCACTGGTGGTGGGCGCCGGCACCGCCGGTGCCCAGGCAGTGACCGACAAATCCCGTCAGACGGTGACCGACGACGGCTGGACCCTGACGATCACCAAATCCGGTGAGAACCTCGACCGCTGGCCGAGCCTGGCCAATTCTCCGGTCAGCCGTGAGGGTTTCGTCTCGGTGAAAGCCACCGCGGAGCTCACCGGCAACGGCGCGCAGCGCCCCACCTCCGGCACCGTCACCCTGGGCTATCAGATCGGCTGCGCGGTGGACGTTTCCAGCGGTGTCGTGCTGGGTGTCGGCGCCACGCTCGGTGCGAGCGTCGGCATCTCGTTCACCAAGCCGCCCGGCGTCTCGGCCTCGGTGACTCCGAACGTCTCCACCACGATCAAGCCCGGAACCATCGAGACCGTCACCCTCGGCACCAAACCCCTGACCGAGGCCCGGGCGTCGATCACCGCCGAGCAGGTCCAGGTCAAGGTCGACGCCTGCGCGGGCCCGGTCAGCCTGCGCTCGTTCGCCACCGCGGCGATCTCCACGCCGACCGCCGACAACAACATCACCGTTTACGGTGACGCCATGCAGCTGTGATGATCCCGATCCCGGTACCGTCATGCCTGTTCTGGCACGTGGTGAGCAATTCCGAACGCGACAGTGAAGCAGGTCTTCTGTGATTCGAGTGGTGATCGTCGATGACGAGGCGTTGGTGCGCTCGGGGTTCGAGCTCATCCTGGGCGCGTCTCCCGATGTCGAGGTGGTGGGGACGAGCTCCGGCGGCGGGGCAGTCGAGCTGATCGCCGAGCAGCGCCCGGATGTGGTGCTGCTGGACATCCGCATGCCCGACGTGGACGGGCTGACGGTACTGGGTCAGCTGCGGGCAATGCCCGAGCCGCCGGTGGTGGCGATGCTCACCACCTTCGACACCGACGAGTACATCGTCACCGCATTGCGTTCCGGCGCAGCGGGATTCCTGCTCAAGGACACCGAACCCGAACAGTTGCCACAATTGGTGCGCACGCTGGCCGCCGGGGGAGTGGTCATGTCGCCGAAAGCGGCCGCGACGCTGCTGCACGCGGACAACGCGCTGGGCCGGGTGGCGGCCACCGACGCCGAGGTCGCGCGGGTCGGGGCGCTCACCGACCGGGAACGTGACGTGCTCGTGCTGCTGGCCGAGGGGCTGTCCAACGCGGAGATCGGACAACGGATCTTTCTCAGTGTCGGCACGGTCAAGGATCATGTCAGTGCCATCTTGACCAAGCTGCGCGTCGGTAGTCGGGTGCAGGCGGCGCTCGTGGCGCAGCGCGCGGGCCTGCTCACCGAGTGCGATCCGGAGCGGTAATGCCGCGCACGTGGCGGCCGCCGCAGCGGGTGATCGATATCGCGTTGGTCGTGCTCGCGGCGTTGGACGCCTGGCTCGGCAGCGGGCACCTCGAGCCCGAGGACGTGATCATGGCCGTGATCGCCTGTGCCGCACTGCTGTTGCGGCGGCGCTGGCCGCTGGCGGTGTTCGTGCTGACGCTGCCCGCGGCCGCGCTGACCGACCTGGTCGTGGCCCCGGCCGTCGCGCTGTACACGGTGGCGAAGCAGTCCGGCAACCGTTGGGTGCCCATTGTGTGCGCGGTGGTGACCGCGACTGCCGCCGCGTTCGCGTTTCCGTTCATGGAGTACGTGTCGAGCACCGACACCGTGGTGTCCGCGGCGTACCTGATCGCGTGGGCGGCCGCGCCGGTGCTGTTCGGCCAATTGGTGCGCACCCGTGACGAACTCGCGCGGCGGCTGGTCGAGATCGAGGAGGCGCGTGACCACGAACGCCGGTTGCACGCCCAAGCGGTGCTGGCCCGCGAACGCGCCCAGATCGGGCGTGAGATGCACGATGTGGTTTCCCATCAGGTCAGCCTGATCGCGGTGCGTGCCGGGGCGCTGATGGTCTCGGCTCCCGACACCGATACCCGGGAGGCGGCCCGCACCATCCGTGGCCTGAGCGTGACCACCCTCGAGGAACTGCGGCATCTGGTGACGCTGCTGCGCGCCTCCGGCAGTCGCGCTACCGAACTGACACCTCAGCCGACGCTGGCGGATCTGCGCAAGCTGGTCGAATCCAGCGGCATCGCAGTCGAATTCGACGGCACCCTGCCCGCCGACGTCACCGGCGCGGCCCAGCGCGCCCTCTACCGCACGGTCCAGGAAGCCCTGACCAACGTCCGCAAGCATGCCCCGGGCGCCACCGCCGAGGTCCGGCTGTGGTCGGACGCGGACCTGCTGGGCGTGGTCATCACCAATACGCCGCCCACCCGCAGCGCGCTGCCGCTGCCCGGCTCGGGCCACGGTCTGGTCGGATTGACCGAACGAGCGGAACTGCTGAACGGCCAATTTCTCAGCGGCCCAACCGCGGACGGCGGCTTCTGTGTCGAATTGCGGTTGCCGCGTTCGTGACCGGCTCGGCCACCGGCGATGCCCGACTCCTTCGCGGACCTGAAATTCCCGCCGGGTGGCGGGTTCGGACCAGCCGTGTGGCGGATACCGGAGGCAACAGGTCCCGACCCACGCTGGATCGATAACTGTCGACTCGGCCGATGGCCTGGAGCCGCGGGAGTGGTTGATGCGCAAGGTGATCGGACTCGTTCGGTATGTCCGCTGACCAGGACGCCACCGGTGTCGAGACCGGCCGCCACCCCTCGATCGCCATGCGGCTGGCGGCCGCGGCATTGCTCGTCGCCGGAATCTGCTACAGCTCCTGGGTACTCGAGAACGTCCTGAACGCCGGTGTGGATCCGGCGAACTCGTTCCTGAGCGAGCTCTATGCCGAGGGCAAGCCACACCGCCGCGTCTTCGCGACGGCAGAGCAGATCGCCGGGGCGATGGTCGCGTTCGCCGCGGTGTGCGGGCTGGTGCGCGGGCCGTGGCGGTCGTGGACCACGGTCGGCTGGCTGGCGCTGCTGTGCTTCGGCGCCGCCACGATCGCCGATGCGCTGTTGCCGCTGCGCGCCTGCCCGCCGGGACGGATCTGCGGCGCGGGTCGCGAGTTGTTTCCGCAGCTGCATCAGCCGCACGCGTTAACCAGCACCCTCGCCGTCACCTCGATCGCGGTCGCCGCTTTCGTCCTCACCGGATTCGCTCGTCGATCCGGATGCTGGCCCGTGGTCCGGACGGCCGGGTTCGCCGCACTGGTGGTCGGCATACTGGCGACGCTGTGGATGCTGGTGGGCGACAACCTGTCCGGGCAGTTCGCGCTCGGTATTGCCCAGCGCGTGCAGGTTGGCTCGATCTCGCTGTGGATGATCGCCTTCGCTGTCGCGCTCTTCTCCGATAACACGTGGGGCGGCGCTACCGAATGAGAATGTTGACCATGAATACGGCCAGGCCGAGCGCGGTGTTGCCCACGCCGATCGCGGCGGCTCGCCAGCGGGTGTAGCCACCGCTGCGGGCGGCCAGAACGCCCCAGACGAAGAGCAGGATCATGTTCAAAACCATGGTCCAGGTGGTGAAGCCGGAGGTCACCGAGCCGTCGGGCTGGACGATGTCGTCGGGCCACTGCCGCAGGTGAGCCAGGACCAGCAGGAGAATCGTGGGGACACAGGCGATCACGAGGGGGATGCCGGTGAGAAGATTGCGGCCCAGGTCCAGCCAGAAGCCCGACTGCGAGTCGATGCTGTGGGTGGAGACGTGCTGGCCGTAGCTGCGGGTGATCGCGGCGATGGCCACGCTGACGCCCACCCACAGCGCGGAGTGGAGAGGGCTCTGGCCCAGCGGCATCGCCGCGACGATGACGCTGGCCAGCACCGTCCCGACGACGCCGCCATAGATGTCGTTTGCCTGTAGCTGCACGGTCGCGGAGTGTAGTGCCTACCGTGCCGGCGAGCCGGTGGCCGACGTCGATGGCTTGCGCCATGCCGGAATCGACAGATACGTCGCCGCCCGCAGCAGCCACTCGACCCGGCCGTAGGTGTGGCGGCGCAGCCACCACGCGCTGAGCCACACCTGGGCGGCGAAGGTCGCCGTGGCGATCGCGACGACCCCCGCGACGGGCACCTTTCCGGCCAGGGCCAGACCGTAGCCGGTATAGAGGAACATCATCACGACCGATTGCCCGATGTAATTGGACGCCGCCATCCGACCGGCCGGGGCCAAACGGGCGACAGCCGCGGCCCACGGGGAGCGGGTCAGCGCGACCACTCCCGCGATGTAGCCCAGAGTCATGAACGGGTTGGCTAGTTCCTGCACGAGAGACCAATAGGCGGGTGTGCCATCGCGTTCCACCGAGTAAGCGAACGTGAGTAGCGAAACCGGTGTGCCCACACCGAAGCCCAGCGCCATGGCGCGGGATGTCCAGCGCCGCAGCAGCTCCGGATTTTCGAACAGGCGGCGCTTGCCGGCCGCCAGGCCGAGCAGGAACATGCCCAGCGCGGGCACACCCTGGGTGAGCCAGGTCAGCAGCATGAAGTGCGGGGCGCTGGTCAGCTGTGTATGCAGGGTTTCGGTGAAACTGCCGGTGAAGCCGTTGTTGCCGGCGAGGCCGGAGTCCTTTCGGAACATGGCGTCGCCGCCGAGGGTGAACATCAGCAGTAGATAGCCGAGGTACAGCAGCAGCCCCGTGACGAGGGCGGTCAGCGGTCGAATCTTGCGCAGCGCCACCAGGATCACGCACAGCACCGCGTACAGGGTGAGAATCTCGCCGACCCACAGTGCCATTACGTGGGCCAGGCCGAGCAGGAACAGCGCCAGACTGCGGCGCAGCAGTCGTGGCACCGCGGGGACTCCGGCGCGCTCGGCCGCGGCCATCTGCAGGGTGAACGAGTAGCCGAACAGGAACGCGAACAGCAGGTAGAACTTGCCGGTGAACAACGCGTCCACCAAGCCTTGGCAAATGCGATCCAAATCGCTGCCGCCCATGAAGCTCTGATCGCCTGCGCCCCAGCCGGGCGCGAACAATACCGTGGCCGCGATGGTGGTATTGACCACGAGGATCCCGTACAGCGCGAACCCACGCAGGATGTCGAGCTCGCCGATGCGCCGGCCGCCGGGCGCGGCGACCGGCGCATTCATCGTGTCCACCATGGGTTCTCGGCTCCTGTTGATCGGTCCCTGGACCGGCTCACCGGGTGATCGGCGCGGGGCGGTGGTCGGCCAGCACCTGCTTGCTGCCGTCGGGCGCGGTGCAGGTGAGATTGACCGCATGGGGGCCGAGGCGCATCTTGGTCAGCACCAGCGTGACCGTGCCGTCCGCCGCGGCCTTACCGGATACCGATTTCCCGGTCGAGACATCGTGTAGCGTGCACGCCGAGTTGGGGTGCGCGCCGGTCGCGCGTGCGGTGATCGTATTGTCCTTGGCGCCCTTGATGGTCACCGCCGGCGAGGCCGTGGCCGGGGCGGTGGCGAGCGCCACGGCGGTTGCGGCCGTGGCGAATCCGGTGGCGAGCAGCAGAATCTTCTTGGTCATCATCGTCATTCCTCGTGAAGCGTCGGGACCGAGCGTGCGGGGGTCACCAGCTGTCGTCGTCGAATCCGCCGAATCCGCTCTGCTCGTGGGTGTCGTTGGTCCCATGGGCGTCGGTGGAGGCGGTGTGGTTGTTGTGTCCGCCGAAGGCATTGCTGATTCCTTGGAAAAGCAGCGCTCCGCCCGCGACGCCCACCGCGGCTGAGCCCGCGGTGGCCAGAAATCCGCCGCCCAGTCCTCGACGACCGGACTGCTCGGGCGCGGCACCCCCGAATCCGCCGGCCTGCCCGGGTGCACCGCCGAACCCGGCGGCTGCGCCCGCCGGAGCCGCCCCATTGCCAGGGCCGTGCTGTGCGGACTTTCCGAACAGGTTCGCCAGGAAGCCGCCGCCAGGGCGGTCGGCGGGCGCGTGCTGCTGCGCGAGTTGCCCGTTCAACTCCGCGAGCTGTGCCTGGGCCTGCTGCAAGGCCTGCTCCTGCAGGATCACGGCCTGCGCCAGCACGTACAGCGCGTCGGGCTGGGAGGCGATGAGCCGCTGCACGGCCTCGGCGGCCTGCGGGTCCTTGGCCACCGGCTGCGCGGCGCGAATGCGCTCGGCCAGATTGCCGATGAGCTGCTGTTCAGTGTGGTCCATGCGATCTCCAATCCGTGGAAGGTCTGGAAACCAACGTATGAATCCCACGCTCCGGCAACCATCCGCCGAGAGTCCGGAACCGGCCCGTCGGGTGGCTGATCGTGACCTCTCGGCTCGGGCTACGCAACGTCGCCGACCGCCGGGAGGCAACCCGCCAGTCGGCTGGATGTCGGACCGATCGGATCCAGCCGATCGGCTGGACGACTTCGGTCGTGCGAGCGAAGTGGCCACGGGGACAGCGCCATACGGTTGATCCAGTTCACAAATGGATTCCTGGAGGAGACCTCAACGATGAAGAAACGCTTGCTCGGTGCGCTGGTGGTCGGTGCCGGCCTCACCGCGGTCGCGGTCGGCCTCGCCGCGCCGGCTTCGGCCTGGCCGGACGAGTACCACATCGGCGATGCGTGTTATGAACCCGGTGCGCGCGCGGAGGACCCCTGGGGCACTCCGATCGTGTGTGTCGACCCGGATCCGTATGACCAGAGCGCCGACCTGTTCTGGGCGCACGGCTGATTCGACGCTCGACCAGGGAGTTGGGCCTGTCCGGACGTTCGGACAGGCCCAACTCGCGTATCTACCCTTGTCTCGCAACGGAATCGACGGAAGCGTCATCGACGACGTCATTCCGGAACAGGCCCCACCCAACGGCGAAGCCCCGCCATCGGCGGCATCGCGGTCTTCGACGACGGACTCGGATCCGGGTATCGGCCCGGTGCCCGCGACCGAAAAGGCACTCGCCCGACTGGATCTCAGTTCGAACGATCGGACTGACCGGTGGTGGGGTGGCGAGTACCCGGGTGAGGGGGTGCCGGGTACTCGCCGCATCCGGGCGGCCTGCCGGGGCCACCGCGTGGTCACCGTTGCATTCGCTTCAGTCGATCCTGAGCGATTGGTCCCGTGGGGCCGCCGTACGACTGACGGCGGTGGTCCTACCCTGCGGGCGGTGAACCGATCACGGCTTGCGGGGTTGGTGGCAACGCCGCGATCACAACGATCGTAGGCAGGCACGGTGGCGGTCGACCATCCGCCGACCGGCCGGAACGACCAGTCTTTCAGCGGGTTTCGCATCGACCCGGAGCGCGATGGGACGCAAATAGATGGGCGGCGAGTACCCGGGCGAGGGAATGGGATGCCGGGTACTCGCCGCCACCGGTGGACTGGGGAGGCCACCGGGTGCCGGTGGCTCCGGATGCCACCGGGTCTGTCAACGCCGGATTCCGGTCAGCCGAGGCTGAAGGGCTGACCCCACAGGGTCACCACGGAATTGACGTTGGTGGTCGAGACTTTCACCCGCACGAAAGCGCGGGCCTGGGCGTACCCGCCGCAGCCGTTGACGCCGATCGTCGAGTCGGCCCAGGTGACGCTGCCGCTGGTGCCTTTGAACTTGTTGCGGGTGTTGTGCGACTCCTTGCCGAAGTCGTCGGCTTCTTCCTCGTCGAGCAGGTACACGGCCCGGGCTTGGCCGGGGCCGAGGGACAGGTTGCCGCCGGCCTTGCCGCCGATCTCCGGTTTCTTGCCTTCCCAGTCGGTCTTGGCGTCGACGCCGCCGTTCACGCCGCCGCCGTTGATGGTGACCTGGCAGCCGACGACATAGCCGGGATAGATCTTGCCGCCGTTGGCATTCGGGCCCGACAGCTCGACCTGCGCCGAGGCGGACACCCAGGCGTTGCGGTGCACCGGGGTGGCGCCCATGGACGGGCTGATGGTGGCGGACTCACCGACCAGGCGGACGGTCACCACGGTGCCGTCGGACAGGGTCTGGGTGAGCTCGGCGCCGGGCAGCGGGACGAAGGTGTCGGCGTTGGCGGCGCCGGTGGACAACAGGCCCAGGGCGGCGGTAGCCGCGGCGCCCGCGCCGACGGCCCGCACCATGGTCTTACGGATGTTCATGGCTTCCTCTAGGGGATCGAATTCGCTTACACGAGAGATGAATTGGCTTCTCTTGCCGAAAGTCAGCCGATGCTGAACGGCTGCCCGTAGAGGCTGGTCTTGGAGTAGTTGTCGCCGACGATCTCCACCACGGCATAGGAGCGTGCCTGCGCATAGCCCGCACAGCCCTGAATCTGGAGTTCGACATCGCGGTACTCGAGGGAGTACGTGCCCGCCTTGGGAATGTCCTTGCCCTCGACCCCGACGAAAGCCACCTGACCCGGCCCGAGCTTGAGCCCGAGCGACCCGCCCGCACCCACGGAGTTGAGGCTGACACTGCCCGAAACCCCGGCCGAGATGGCATCCTCACCGATGCTGACCTGACAGCCCACGATGTAGCCGGCGCTGACCCGCGAAATCCCGTGGGTGGAGGAGTTGTTGGTGCCCGGCGCGTTGGTGGCGCCGTTGTTCGGTCCGGCCGTGCCCTCCGGGGTCGCGGTGACCTCGGCGGCCACGATGCCAGAGAGCCAGGCCACGCGCCCGGCGCCATTGGCCGAGAGCGACGGCGAGATCACCGCGTGCTCGCCGGTGCGGGTGATCGTCACCCCGGGACCGACCCGCTGCCCGTCCGGCAGCGGCACGAAGGTGTCGGCGTGTGCCGCGCCCGTGGACGACAGACCCATGGCCACGGCTGCGGCGGCACCGAGCCCGGCAGCTCGTAGACCGCACTTGTCCGTGCGAAAACTATTCATTTCTACCCTCATCAGATACCGAGAGCGGTGCGGGGACTGTGCACCGCTGGGACGAATCGCGGCCCGTCGAAGATGGCGTGCGGACCGCGATTCGCAGCGAGCCTAGGACCGTGCTCGAAGGCCCGGACACCCGCCGATCGGCCGGAACAATCCGCCGACCGGGGGGAATCATCGACCCATGGGATGAATCCGGGGTGAAGTGCCATCCCGCGCATCGGTATCGGTGTAGAAGTCGAAGACTTCGGTGATGCTATCCGTCAAGCGGTTGGAGAATCCGTCGAACGACGGGTGCCTCCCGTCGGTCGGCGGATGGGCAGGGCGGCTCCGGCCCTCCCGGCGCCGGTGGTGAAGGACATCGCCAGCCAGGCCGACCAGGATGCCGCGTTCTCCGCCGCAGTCAACCAGTTCGGGATCGTCACCTCGATGGGCACGATGCTCGGCACACTGATCGGTGGTGTCGCGGGCGCGGCCATCGGCATTCCGCTCGGTGCCGCCGGGTGGTCTGGTGCTGGTGGGTGCGCCCGCCGCCATCGCGGTCGGCCTCGGCCTGGCCCAGCGTCTGACCGCGCCGGACTCCACCCCGGGGAAGTAACGGGTGACATGTTCGCGTCGGTGCGAAACTCGCACCGACTCGGACGAGGTCCTGGCGCACATCTGGACGGTTGATTACGCGGAACCTACGGGATGTGGTGGGAATTTCAGTGCCATTTTGCGTGCCATCTTGCGGCCCGAATGGTGGGAATCCAAGAGTTTCGGCCGGACATGATGGGAAGGTCTGAACTCGTCAGGTTGTAGGGCGAATCGGGTTGTCGAACTTGTCCTTCGGCAAGTAGCAGCCCACGGAGCCGCGCACGAACGTCGCCTTGTCGGTGCCCAGGCGAATCGTGGTACCGGTTTCGGGGTTGAAGAAGTTGACGTCGTGGCGACCGTATTCGGGAACCGGATCGGGCGTCGATGAGGTTGTCGTGCCAGGCTCTTCGCGCACCTTCTGCGTCCAGGTGGCGCCGACCGTGCCCGCCAGTTCCGTGGCCTTCGCCAGGAAAGCGGGCCACTTGTCCTCTGGTATGGGGCCACCCGAGTGACCCTGCAGGGTGACCTTGCGGCCGAACGTGTCATCGAACGGTGGGTCGCACAGGGACGTGCTCCGATCGTAGACCGTTTCGAAGTGGATACCGGGAACCAATTCCGTAGCGGCAGCGATAATTTGGTCGACTACCGAGGTCAGTTGCGCTTCGGCCTCTTCCAGGGTGGGCCGCTTCAGTAGTTTCTGCGCGGCGTCCTCGGTCTCCTGTCGCGTGGTCTTCGGGTTGTTGTCGCCCAAGACATCACATCCTGTCGTGAGGATTGTCGTGGTCACTGTGGCGGCCACCAGTAGGGGCAGTGCTCGGCTGATTGTCATCGCATCGCATTCTGAGGTAGGCCTGCCACCACCGCGGCCAGGTTGTAGCCCGATCGGTGCAGGATGCCATTGCTACCGGTGCGCGGGTATTCCGAATGTCCTTCG
The DNA here is from genome assembly GCF_041154655.1 of Nocardia sp. JMUB6875. Classification (NCBI taxonomy): domain Bacteria; kingdom Bacillati; phylum Actinomycetota; class Actinomycetes; order Mycobacteriales; family Nocardiaceae; genus Nocardia; species Nocardia sp. JMUB6875. The sequence continues at coordinate 17,139 of NZ_BAAFGR010000052.1, read as the reverse complement.
GCCCCGGTGTAGGTGCGGTCATTGCCGTGACCATCGCTGACGGTCAGTTCATCGGTGCTCAGGTGAGTCACCCACGGCAGATGGGCAGGACTCCGGCCGAACCGATTGAATTGCGCGACCGGATCGTTCTTCTCCGTCATCTCGTACACGTGTCCCGGGCGCAGCCCGAGATCATCGGGTGAGTCGACCGCATCATTCAGACCGCCGAGCGGCGTATCGACGATGAGTGGACTGGGCATGAGCAGCGGGCTGTGGCCGCCCAGGCCCGGTGATCCGTAAAAGACGACATCGTCGACCGCCCGGCCGTTCTGCTGGAGCGCCAGGCTTGTCGTCAGCGAGCCGTAGGAGTGTCCGAGAGCGGTGATGTGCGGGTCGTTCTTGGTGCTGGCGGTGTCCAGTCCCTCGTAGAACTTGGCGAGGTTCGGTGCCGCGCTGTCCGCGCGCGCCTCCAGTCCGACCCCGACGATGTCCCCGTCCAGGTAGCTCTTCTGCGGTGGGTCGTAGCCGATCCAGGCGATGGTCGCGACTGTCTCGCCGCTTCGTCCGGCAATGCCCAGTTGGCTTTCAACCTCGGACTTGAGTGTTTTGGCTTCGCTCACCATGCCGCCCAGCGACTCTCGAACATTTGTCCCAAGTCCCGGGGTGGTGATGGAGATGTTGTCCGCCGAATCAGGATCGCCGACCGCGATCGCGGCGCGACCCTGAAGTCCCGACTTCATGTCCAGCACCAGCAGCTTCAGGTCCGGGTCGCCGCTCACCTGCTTATCGACCTCGTTCAGATCGGCGAGCCGCTCGCGCAGGTCGTCCCGCTTGTTCCGCGCAGTGGTGTCGGTCGGATTGCCCTTCACGAGTGCTTCGTAGGTGGACAGTTCCTGTTCGAGCCGGGTGCGTTCGAGCGGGATCAGGTTCCGATTGGCTTGGTCGCGGACACCGTCCGGTAGGCCGTCGAGGCTGCCGACGCTCGCCGGCTGCGTCTTGATCAGGGACTGCTGTTCGGAGTCGCTGAGCGAATCCCACCAGGCCCGATTCTCGGCGGGCGAGCCGTTCTCGGGTGGCGGCGTGAGTGGGCCGGAGGTGACGGTCCCGGCATTGCCGAAGGAGTTCGGGTCCGGGAGGTCGGCGAAGGCGGATTTGATCGCGGTCTTGGCGGTGTTGTCCATGTCCGCGGCCAGTTCCAGCGCCTTCTTGACCGCCGCGGTGCAGGCGTCGCAGGACAAGCTCAGAGCGGCGATGGCCGCGCTGTACTGCTCGCCGCTGCGGTCGTTGCTCGCCACCGAGGCGTAGACCGATTGCTTGGTCTTCTCGCTGATGATGCAGGTGCCGTCGGGTTGGACCTCGAAGCCCTTGCGCACCGCGTCGTCGACGGCGTTCTTCAACACCACCTTGGCGGTGGTGAAGTTCAGATCGGCGACTTTCGCGGCGTCCCGGGCATTTTCGAGGGCCGCGAGGACCTGCCGGGCCTTGGTCTGGACGGCGTCGAAGCGGGTGCGCAGGGCCGTGCCGGAGGGCCCCTGCCAGGACTCGTGGGTGCTGTCGACCGAACGCCACTGGGTGTCCATACGGGTGCGCAGTTCCGTGGCCTGGCGGTCCCATTCATTGGCCTGGGTGCCGAAGGCCTCGGGCTTCCAGCTCAGCACCTGGGGGACGGTGAGATGTTTGCTCATCGGACGCTGTCCGAGGCGGCGTCGATGCCCCGCGCTCGTTCGGCGTCGAGCTGCTTGTGCGCGATGATCGCCGCCACCGCCTTGCCACCCATTTCCGCCAGTGCGGTGCCGACCGCGCCCATGGCCTTGTCGGCCCTGCGCGAGACCGAGTGATAGGCGTTGGGGGTGTCCGCGCCCGGCAGCGCGTCGAGCAGTCCGTCCACCACAGCACCGCCGCGGCCGATGATCCCGATCTCCTGACCTGCGGTGCCGAGGCCGTCGGCCAGTGCGCGCACGGCCGCCCGGTCGAAGGTGAAATTGTCCTCAGCGCCCACGTGTGAACCCCTGGGAGTGATCCGGTGAATACCGATCCGTCTAGTTTGCCAACTATAAGCTGATGATCTCCGACGGCAGGAAGGGCAGGCGCGCCAATGAGCGATATCGACCCGTTGAGCGGGCTCATCGGAGCATTGGAGAGCGCCGTCGGCGAGCCGGGAGCGGCCGCCACCGGGGACGCGGCGACCGTCGAGGTGGGCCCGGACGGCACCCTGCGGGCCATCCGGCTCACCGAGGCCGGGCGGCGCATGGACCCGGAACTGTTGGTGGAGGCGATCGTTCGACTGCACGCGGACGCGCTGGCGCAGAGCCGTGCCGGTGTCGCCGCCGCCATCGACGCCATCGAGAACGATCCGCGACTGCGCGCCTACCGCGAGGGCCTCGTGGGCGCGCTGCAACAGCCGTACACGTGGAATCCCAAGCCGCGGTAGGGGATCAGACCCGGTTCCAGGTGCGCTCCAGGGTCTGGTTCCCTGCGCATTCGTGTTGTCGACTGCTGCGTCTAGGAAGTCGAGTCGACGCGCGGCAGGTCCAGTGGGGGCAGTGGGCGTTGGCAGATTTCGTGGGCTTCTTCGGGGGAGAGGCCGAACATGCGGAGTAGGTCTTCGGCTACCTGGTCGGCGGCTTCGGCGTCGTCGCGGTCGGGGTGGTCGTGCAGGAGGCGGCCGAGGCAGAGGGCGGCGCCGGCGACGATGGTCATCGACAGTTCCGGGTCGCGGATGTCGAAGCGGCCGGCTTTGATCGCGGCTTCGATGTCGCGGCGGGCGCGGGGGGCGAGGCCGCGGTCCGAATTCACAAGGCTGAGGCCGTCATTGAGCAGGACCTTGCTGAGGGTGGGGTGTCGGCGGTGGAGGCGGCCGGTGAGGCGGAAGCTCTGGGCGAAGACCTGAGCTGGGTCTTCGACGTCTTCGCACAGTAGGTCGAGCAGGGCGCCGTGGCGGTCGAGCGCCTCTTCGACGGCGGCCTGGTACAGGTCCTCGCGGCTCTGGAAATGGTTGTAGAACGAGCCCATGCCGACGTCGGCGGCCTGCGTGATCTCCAGGATCGGCACGTTGATCTTGCCCTCGGCCAGCAGTGATTGCGCCGCGCCGACCAGGGCGGCGCGGGTGCGGGCCTTGCGGCGTTCCAGGCGGTTGGGTCCCGACCCGTTGCTCGCGGTCATCGATACACCTCTCCTGCTGTCCGGACTCACCATCGTAGCCGATTGTCTCAATATTGACGGAATCGTCAGATAGTTCTTGACTGACTCCCTACTCGTAAGTGACGATATCGTCAGTACTTGGAAGGGAGTGGTCGATGAGCGGCCATCACGATGTACACACCGGTTTGCACAGCGAGCAGGGGGCGCGCGCGGGCGAGCATCCGGGCCGGGCGCGCAATCCCGTGGTCAAGGTGCTGGATCTGGCTTGGCTGGAGTTCGAGAAGCCCGACCTGGATCGGGCGGAGACTTTCGCTCACGCCTTCGGATTCGCGACGGCTTCGCGCACGGCCGAGGAGTTGCAGTTGCGCGGGACCGATCCGGGCGCGCCATGTGTCCTCATTCGGCGTGGTGGTCGCTCGCGGTTCGTCGGTCCGGCCTTTCGGGCCGCCGATTCCGCCGATCTGCTGCGATTGGCCGACGCGACCGGTACGCGAGCGGTGCCGTTGCCGGATTCGCTGGGGGGACTGACCGTCGACCTGGTCGATCCGAGCCGCCTGCGGGTGCGAGTGGTCGCCGAGACCCACGAACTAGAGGCTTTGCCGACGCAACAGCCTCACGTCTTCAACTTCGGGGACGAGGTGGCCCGGGTGAATGCCACGCAGCGGCCGCTGCGCGCACCGGCACGCGTGCGCAGGCTCGGACATGTGGTGATTCAGTCGACGAGATATCGCGAGACCCTCGACTGGTATCTGGGGAATCTGGGCCTGATCGTCAGCGACTTCCTCTATTACCCGGGCCAGCGGGAGCGCGGGCCGGTCATGAGTTTCATTCGCTGCGACCGGGGTTCGGTGCCGGCCGACCATCACACGCTCGCGTTGACGCTCGGGCCGTCGAACCGGTATGTGCACTCGGCGTATCAGGTCGCCGATCTGGACGCGCTCGCGGCGGGTGGAGAGTACTTGCGCGAGCAGGGTTATCGCCGATCGTGGGGGATCGGCCGCCATATCCAGGGCAGTCAGATCTTCGACTACTGGCGCGATCCCGACGGGTTCATGGTCGAACACTTCAGTGACGGAGACATGTTCGATTGCACCCTCGAGCCGGGCTGGGCGCCGATGAGCGCTTCGGGTCTGGCGCAATGGGGTCCGCCCGTGACCAAGGACTTCCTCGGCATCAAGCCCGGTGCCGAATCGCTGCGCGAACTGCGCTCGATCGTCGACGCGCTGCGCGAGGACAACGAATTCGATATCCGCCGCCTGCGCGGCCTGATGAAAGTGGCCAATTCATGAGCACATCCGTCCTCCGCACCGCCGACGCCTGGTGGGTGCAGACCGCCGCCGGTGCCGCCCGCATCGATACCGCCGCGACGACCACAAGGGAACTGCTCGCCGATCGTGAGGCGATCGCAGCGGCCGCATCCGGCGCGGAAACCGTGGCGGTGGAGAGTCTTTCGCTGATCTCGCCGGTGACCGCGCCGTGCCGGGTGGTGGCGCAGATGACGAATTTCGCCTCCCACGTGAAGGATTCGGGGATGGATCCGGAGACGGTGCCACTCACGTTCTTCCGCAAGTCCTCCGGATCGATCAGCGGACCCCACGACGACGTCATACGACCCGCGCATGTGCAGTTGCTCGACTACGAGGTGGAGATCGGTCTCGTGTTCGGCCGTGAGATGCCGGTGGGCTCCGAGGTCTCGGCGGAGAATCTCGCGGATTACGTCGCGGGCCTGGTGGTCACGAACGACATCTCGGCGCGCGATGTGCAGCTGCCGAAAACCCAGTTCTACGAGGCGAAGTCGTATCCGACCTTCACGCCCGTCGGCCCGGCGCTGGTGCTGCTGGACGCCGATGAGCTGCAGCGGTTCGGGGATCTGCGGTTGCGGCTGTGGGTCAACGGTCAGGTTCGGCAGGACATGACGGTGGCGGACATGATCTATCGGCCGGTCGAGACGCTGCGCGCGCTGACCCGTTTCCAGCGCATGGACGCCGGGGATCTGCTGCTGACCGGAACTCCGATCGGCACCGCGCTCAGCGCACCGCCCAAGCCGGTGCAGTTCATCGCCTCGCTGCTGCCGCCGAAGGTCAAGTGGAAGATGTTCTTCCAGGGCCAGGCCAAGAATCCGAAGTACCTGAAGGACGGGGACGTCGTCGAGGCCGCGATCGGCACCGATGACGGCGCCCTGGACCTGGGCCGCCAGCGGACGGTCGTGAGGTACGCCCGATGACCGACAACGCGACCCTGGAGACCTCGGCCGAGGATTTGCTCTGGCCCCTGTACACCTCTCCGGAGGACCTGGCCGCCATCGAAGCGGTGCCGCTCGAAGCGCGCGGCCTGCCTGAATCGACCTACGCCCTGCTCACCCGGGCGGCGACGCGGTGGCCGGGGCGCACCGCGATCACCGTGCTGCCGGATGCGGCGCGGTGGCGAGAGCCGTTGCGGCGCAGCTACTCCGAGCTGCTCACCGACGTGCACCGGTACGCGAACCTGCTGCATGAGCTGGGTGTGCGCCGCACCGATGCGGTCGCGTTGATCGCGCCCAATTGTGCCGAGCTGATCCCGGCCACCCTCGCCGCGCAGTTGGCGGGCATCGCCGCACCGATCAATGGCGGCCTGTCGCACGAGCACATCGCCGAACTGCTGCGCCGGTCGGGTGCGCGGGTCCTGATCGCCGCCGGTCCGGAACTCGCGCCCGACACCTGGACTGCCGCAGGCGAACTCGCGGGGTGTGGTCTGTTGGATGCCCTGCTGGTGTTGCGTCCGACGGCGGCCCCGGAGCCGCCGCCGACCCTGCCCGGCATCGACGGCGTCCGTATCGGCTACCTCGATGCCCTTGCCGCCGAAGCAGATTCGAGCCGGTTTCACGGAGAGCCGCCGAGCGCATCGGATCTGGCGGCGCTGTTCCACACCGGCGGCACGACGGGCGTGCCGAAGCTGGCGGCGCACCGCCATTCCGGTGAGGTCGCCAACGCGTGGATGATCGCGGCCAACTCGCTGCTCGACGAGGAGTCGGTGGTCTTCGCCGCGCTGCCGCTGTTCCACGTCAACGCGCTCGTCGTCACCCTGCTCGCGCCGCTCTTCCGCGGTCAGCCGGTGGTATGGGCCGGTCCGCTGGGCTACCGGGACTTCACGCTCTACGCGGAGTTCTGGACGATCGTGGCGCACTATCGAATTGCCACGATGAGCGCGGTGCCGACGGTGTACGCGGTACTGGCGCAATGCCCGATCGACGCCGACATCTCGAGCCTGCGCTACGCGATGGTCGGCGCGTCCCCGCTGCCGCTCGCGGTGCGCGAGAACTTCCAGCTGCACACCGGGGTCACGCTGGTGGAGGGATGGCCTCACCGAGGCGACGTGCGCCTCCGCACGCAGCTTCCCGGATGCTCCCCGGCCCGGCGCGGTCGGACAGCGCATGCCCTATCAGCAGGTCGCCGTGGTCCGTACGGCTGAAGACGGGGTGTGGGAGACACTGCCCGCCGGGGAGACGGGCGTCCTGGTCATCAGTGGCCCCACGGTTTTCGCCGGATACGTGACCGGCCGCGACGAACACGGTCACCACCTCGATGGACTGGGTACCGTGGTCGACGGCTGGCTGAGCACCGGCGACCTGGCCCACATCGACGATGCGGGATTCATCCATTTACACGGCCGTGCAAAGGATCTCATCATTCGCGGCGGCCACAATATCGATCCCGCGAGCATCGAGGACGCGCTGCTGAGCCACCCGCAAGTGAGCGCGGCCGGAGCGGTGGGCCGTCCGGACGTACACGCCGGCGAGGTTCCTGTCGCGTATGTGTCCCTGACTGCCGGTGCTGACGTCACCGAGGACGAGCTGGTGGCGTGGGCGGCCGAGCGGGTGCACGAGCGCGCCGCCGCCCCCAAGACGGTCACGATCCTCGACGCGCTGCCCGTCACCGATGTCGGAAAGCCGTACAAGCTGGGTCTGCGCGCCGATGCCACGCGCCGCGAACTGCTCGACGCGTTCGCCGAGACCGCCGGTGTGGCCGGTATCGCCGCGGCGGTCGAGGATGGCGCGATCGTCGCAACCGTCGTGCTGGACCCCGATGCCGACCCGGCCGCGGCCGAGGCGATTCTGGGCCGCTACGCGATCGACGCGAAAATCGAGGTGCGGCAATGAAAACCGTGGCACCGGTGCTCGGTGGCGTGCCGGACGTGGCCACGGTGAGCGGTAGGTCCCGATGACTTCGCCGACGGTTCCGGTGGTGATCGTCGGGGCGGGCCCGTCCGGGCTCACCGCGGCCACGCTGCTCGCCCAGTACGGCATCGAATCGCTGGTGCTGGAGCGGTGGGAGGGCGTCTACCCGCAGCCGCGCGCGGTCCATCTCGACGGTGAGATCCGGCGGATCGTGGAACGTCTCGGCATCGGCGCGGGATTCGACGCGATCACCCGGCCCGCCCTGGGATTGCGCCTGGTGGATCCGCGGCATCGGGTGCTGGCGCAATTCGATCGCGATCCGGCCGGGGGCCGCAACGGATTCCCCGAAGCCAACCTGTTCGACCAGCCGGACCTGGAGGCGCTGTTGCGCGCCAATCTGGCTCTGCATCCGGCCGTCTCGCTGCGCGGCGGCGTGGAGGTCACCGGGCTGACAGTCGAGAAGGACCGTGTCCGAGTGGATTTCGAGAACCGTGCGACCGGCGGGACCGAATCGGTGCGCGCCCGCTACCTGCTGGGTTGCGACGGCGCGAACAGCCTGGTGCGCACCGCGATCGGCGCGCGCATGCGCGACTTGCGGTTCGAGCAGCGCTGGCTGGTCGTCGACCTCGCGACCACGATCGAACCCGGGCACTGGGGCGGCGTGCATCAGGTGTGCGACCCGAGCCGAGCCGCGACATACATGCGCATCGGCACCACCCGCCATCGATGGGAATTCCGTTTGCGGCCAGGTGAATCCGCCGACGACTACCGTGATCTCGACCGCCTGTGGCCGCTGCTGTCCCCGTGGCTGGCCGACGTCGACCGCGAGGGCTTGGAGCTGGTCCGGGTGGCGGAGTACACCTTCCGCGCGCAACTGGCCGACCGATGGCGTGCCGGGCGGGTGTTCCTGCTCGGCGACGCCGCCCACCTCACCCCGCCGTTCATCGGACAGGGCATGGGCGCGGGCATGCGCGATGCCGCCAACCTCAGCTGGAAGCTGGCCGGGGTACTGCGCGGCGAGCTGCCGGAGTCGGTGCTCGGCACCTACGAGACCGAGCGGAAACCGCACGCGCACATGATGATCCGGCTGGCCAAGCTCATGGGCCTGACCATGACCGAGGGCGGCGAATTCGGCAATCGACTGCGCAGCCTGCTCGCTCCACGACTGCACCGGCTGCCCGGGCTGACCGAGACGATCATCAGCGGAGAGTCACCGCCGCTGCACCGCTCTGCGCTGGTGACGGCGCCACCGCTGCGGCGAGGTCTGGCCGGACGATTGGTCCCGAACGACCGGCTGGCCGACGGGCGTCGGGTCGACGATCTCATCGCCGGGCGCTACGCCATCATCACGACATCGGCCCCCTCGCCGGTCGAGGCGGCGACCATCGAACAGCGCGGCGGCGTGGTGCTGCGTGCCGTGCCGGGCACCGCGCTGCACCGCTGGCTCCGGGGCGTCCGCGCCGCCGCCGTGCTCGTCCGCCCCGATGGCACTGTGCAGACCTGCGGGAGAACCGTGTCGGATCTGGATTCGTCACTGCCGAGTTTCGCGCCGAGTACGCATCCGGCACAGACCGACTCGCCGACCCCGAAAGCCGCTGATTGATGCGAATGACACTCATGACGATGCCGTCAGAGTCGAGGTTAAGGTAGCGGAATTATGCGTGATCGCTACCGCTAGACCCCTTGTCGAAGTCTGGGTAGGAGGAATCGCATGTCTCGTTATCTGTTCGCTCTCGGCCAATTCGTCGCCCGTCGCCGCTGGTGGATGGTGGCGGTCTGGGTCGTCCTGTTGATCGGCGCGATCACGTTCGCCGCGAGCACCGGCGGCAAGACCAACGACAACTTCACCGTCCCCGGCACCGAGTCACAGAACGCGGTGTCGCTGCTGCAGGACCGGCTACCCGCCTTCAGCGGCGCGCAGATGCAGGTGGTCTTCGGCGCGCCGGGCATGGTGAAGGTGACCGATCAGCGGGTCACCGCCGAGATCGAGCAGGTGATGACCGGCCTGAAGGGGCTGCCGCAGGTCGCGGCGGTGGTCGACCCGTTCCAGGCGCAGGCCGTGTCACCGGATCAGCGGGTGGCGCTGGGCAGCGTGCAGTTCGCGGTCTCGGCCGGAGAGGTCGAGCAGAGCACCCTCGACGCGGTGACCCGGTTCGCGGATCAGGCGCGCGACAACGGGCTGCAGGTGGAGTTCGCCGGTGGCGTCTACCCGGGGTTCTCTGCCGAAATCCCGCACACCCCTGAGATTCTCGGCATCATCGCGGCCTTCGTCATTCTGTTGATCACCTTCGGCGCGGTCGTCGCCGCGGGCCTGCCGATCGTCACCGCACTGGTCGGGGTGGGCATCGGGCTCACCGGCATCCTCGGCATCGCCGCCTTCGTTGACGTCCCCTCGGCCGCCACCTCGCTGGCGCTGATGCTCGGCCTGTCGTGCGGCATCGACTACGCCCTGTTCATCCTGTCGCGCCACCGCCACCACATCGTGCTGGGAATGACTGCGGCGGAATCGATTCCGCTCGCCGTGGGCACCGCGGGCAGTTCGGTGGTCTTCGCGGCGGTCACCGTCATCATCGCGCTGTGCGGGCTGGCGGTCGCGGGCATCCCGTTCCTCACGGTCATGGGCCTGACCGCGGCGGGCGCGGTCCTGGTGGCCCTGCTCGTCGCCCTGACCCTGCTGCCCGCGCTGCTGTCGTTCGCGGGTGGCCTGGTCGCCAAGTTCATTTCTCCGCCGTTGCAGCCGGGCAAGCCTGAACAGGTGGCGCGTCTGGCCGCCTACGAGCCCGAACGCACCTGCGGGCACGCCTGGGGCCGGTTCGTCACCCGATTCCGTATCCCGCTGCTGGTGGCCGGTGTCGCGGTGCTGGCGGTGCTGGCCGTTCCGGCCACACGCATGGATCTCGGCCTGCCCAGCGGTGCCACGCAAGCCGAATCGAGCACGGCGCGTAAGGCTTACGACCTGGTGAGCGAATCGTTCGGGGCGGGCTTCAACGGCCCGTTGTTGGTGGTGGCCGACGTCTCCCATGCCACGTCCGGCGACGTGGTGCAGACCCTGATCGGGCGCTTGCAGCACGAACCCGGCGTCGCGGTCGTGCAGCCCGCGGCCTCGGGCAACGGGATCGTGCTGATCCAGGTCGTCCCCACCACCGGCCCCGCCGATTCCGCGACCGACGACCTGGTGAACCGACTGCGCGACGACCGGGATGCCATCGAGAACGGCACGGGCGCAACCTATCTGGTAGGCGGCACCACCGCCGCCAACATCGACACCTCCAAGCGGCTCGGCGAAGCGCTGCCGGTCTTCCTGGTAGTGGTCGTCGGCCTGGCGCTGGTGCTTTTGACCATCGCCTTCCGCACCATCCTGGTGCCGCTCACCTCGATCGCCGGATTCATCCTGTCGGTCTTCGCCTCCCTCGGCGTCCAGGTGGCCGTCTTCCAATGGGGCTGGGGCGCAAGCCTTCTCCACATCACCAAGGGCCAGACCCTGAGCTTCCTGCCGATCATCACCCTGGCCATCATTTTCGGCCTCTCCAGCGACTACCAGATCTTCGTCGTCTCCCGCATCAAAGAGGAATTCACCCGCACCGGCGACGCCATCACCTCGGTCCAGAACGGCATCGCCCACTCCGCCCGCGTCGTCACGGCGGCCGCGCTGATCATGTTCGCCGTCTTCGTAGCCTTCGCCACCGTCGACAGCCCGATCGTGCGCCCCCTCGCCTTCACCCTCGCCATCGGCGTCCTCCTCGACGCCTTCATAGTCCGCCTCACCCTCGTCCCCGCGATCACCGCCCTCATCGGCACCCGCATGTGGTACCACCCCCGCTGGTTCGCCCGCTACGTCCCCGACCTCGACATCGAAGGCGTCGAACTCGAAAACCGATTCACCCCCGAACCCTCTGCGCCACAGCAGGTCCCCGACTACTCATAACGGCGAAAGGACCGATCGCCAGGGCGCTCAGTTGCCAGGCCTGCGGATGGCTGCGACGACGCCTTCACCGTCGTAGGCCCCGACAACGATCGCCTCGACACCGATGCTTCGAGCGTCGGCCGACAGTGGCGGAAACTCATGATCGATCACGAACGCGCGATATGAGAACGACGGATCATGTTGCAGCAGTATCCATCGCGCCCGCTCTGGCCCTTCATCGAGGCAGCACACCGCATACACGCTCTTGTGCCAGACGACGAGTCCCTGGTCTTCGGAGCTCTCGACGAAACGATCGGTCGGGTGGGCAAGTGGCATCTCCACCACGAGCCAACGCGTAGGAAACCGAGCGCACAACTCGGCCGCCAAACGCGCTCCGATCACGGTCGGTCGGGCTGTGCCCACAGCGAACTGCGTGAGGTCGCCGGAATCGAGCGTCTTCGCCTCTCGTCATTCAGGTTTCGGTTCCACGCGCCCATCAGGGAATATTCTCTACTTGGGGAGTTTGCCACGCCACTCCATCCCGACTCCGGTGTCCGTGGTGGGCCGGGATCGCTCGTAGTCGGCCCGGGTGGTCGTGCGGCCGGTGTCTGCGCAGATCACGTCGGCGATCTTGACCAGCGACGGGATGTCGTCGGGGTCGAAGTGAGCGGCGGTGGGGGCGATGACCTCGGTGATGTATTTGTCGTAGGCGAGGGTCATTAGGCGGTTGATGATCTCGCCGGGGGCATCGGGGTCGCCGAAATACGCCAGCACCATCGACCATCCGCGGTCATTCGCGAAGGCATGGATCCGGGTCAGGTCTTGCCGCCACGATTCGCCCGAGACGTCTTTTCGGAGAAACCCGATCACGTAGTGGGTCATGTTCGTACTCCGACGAATTCGCGGTAGACCGGGCGGGTGATGGCGATGCGGCCTCGGGCCGTGCAAAGCCAGCGAGCCGGGCTCTGGGGGGCGACGGTCACCAGTCCGGTTCGTGACAGCCGCAGCAGTGCCCGATGAATTGATGAATCGGGCAGTCGAGTCGCACGGCCTAACTGCCGGACCGTCAAGCCTTGGTCTTTGGCGCGGACTACCAGCGCACCAAGAACTTTCGCTTCGGATTCCGTGAATGCCATCGACTACACTCCCCGGCTGATCGGTGCGTGAAGGCGTGGGGTTTCGGCTTCGAGCCGAGCTTGAATATCGGCGACGGTCAGCCGTTTCGGTTGGTGGTTTCGGTCCGCGTGTAGCAGCGCGCGACAGGGGAGGAGGAACAGCGCAAGTGTGATGATGGCAGCGACCATGATGATTGCCACGTCGAACTCCTTCCGGATGTTCTCGCTGATTCGGCTAGGCTGATGCGGAATTCGCTCGAGTGAACTACGCGGCACCAGGTCCCGAGATGAACGTTAAGGTCGCTGACCTTGGCCGACGTATCACCAAGGGTGTTACTCCGTGCTCGATGTCTGGGTACGCTCGAAATCGGGGGTACGGCCGGAGGAACCAGCAATGGAAGAAACGCTCGGCGAACAGATCAAGCGTCGTCGCGGTAAGGCTCTCACTCAGAGGCAGCTCGCTGATCTGGTCGGGATCAGCAAGTCGATGGTGTCGCAGATCGAACAGGACAAGAAGACGCCGTCGATTCCTGTGCTGCAGCGAATCGCGCGGGCATTGGATGTCGATATGCGCGATCTGCTCGGCACCAGGAGCAGCCTTCCCTCTGCGGATCCCGATGCCGGCATCGTGGCGATCCGGCGTGCGTTGACGCCGGTCGACGACCTGGTGGACGGCTCCGAGGAGGACCTGCACGTCTCCTTGTCGGATGCTCGACGCACAGTCGACCGAGCCTGGGGGGCTTACTCTTTCGGCCGTTTCGAAGTTCTGGCCGGGCTGCTGCCCTCGGGGATCGCTCAGGTACGTGCGACCGCCCATGCCGCGCAAGGCAACGAAGTCGCACCCGCGCACGAGCATCTCGCACGCATCAACTGGGTCGCCGGATGCGCATTGGTGCACTTCGGACAGCCCGACCTGGCGTCTATCGCGATCCGCCACGCGTTGAGCGCGGCCGAAAAGGGCAACGACGAGTTGCTGATGGCGGCCTTGCGCGGCAGCGTCTCCTGGCAGTTGCTCGTCTCAGGTCGCTACGAGGAAGCTCATGCGGTCGCGCTGAAAGCCGCGGCATCGGTCGAGCCTCGCGGCGAAGTGTCGGAACAGAAGCTGGCAGTCCACGGTGCGCTGCTGTTGCAGGGCGCGACCGCCGCAGGGCGAGGACAACGAGTGCATGAGGCACTGGCGTTGGCACAGGAGGCGGGTACGGTCGCCGGTCGAGTCGGCCGCGACACCAAATGGTACGAGTCGGATTTCGGGCCCAGTCAGCAAGTGATGCAGACGGTGGACATCAATATCTCCAACGAACGATTCGTCGAGGCTTTGACGGTCGCGAAAGCGATGCCCAACCGCGGAATCGCTTTGACCCCGGTAGCTCAGGGCCGACACCTCGTCGACAAAGCCGCAGCCGCAGTTCAATTGGGGCAATACCAGCTCGCCCTGGACATGCTGCTGACGGCGGAGCGTGTCGTGGGCAAAGAGTGGGTGCGCTACCAGACCCTGCTCCGGACGGTGGTCGGCGTGCTGCTGCAGCACGACCGGCGAAATGCCCTTCGGGAGTTCGCGCAACGTGTCGGAGTGTCGGTTTGATGGTTGCTCAGCTGCCGAGCTGACCAGATCGTGTCGCCCCCGGTAGTCTCCATGCCTTCAGGCCGAGATCGATGTGGGGGAAGCTTATGTACCAGCCGGACCAGAGTGCTCCATACCCGCCGTATCAGCCGTTGCAACAGCCGATACCACCGTCCGCGCCGAACTTTCCGACCGATGTGACGATGGTCGCCGACTCACAAACCGCGCTGCGACTGAGCCGGGTCGCAGACCTGTCGATCTGGCGCGCCCCGGCGACCTGGCTGTTCGTTGCGGCGATCCCGTTGATCCTCATGTCCCGGCACATTGTCGACATCGTCCGCAACGCAGTGCGATACGGCGGTTCACCGCTCGAATTGGTCGGGGTGTACTTCGGACTGCTCGCGGCCACCGTGGTCATCGTCGCGCTGATGACCGCCGTGCGAATGCTGTGGCCCAACAAGCGGGTCAAGGCGTATGCGGCGGCGGGGATGCCGATTTGGGTTCGGTATCACCGGGATTCGTTGGAGGTGCCGCCCGCGACCGGACACACCCGCATCGCGTACGACCGGATCGCGGAAGTGGTCGTCGGCAAGACAGCGGTGTTCGTTCGACCGAGGGAAGGCGATGGGTTCGCGCTGCCGCGGGAACTGGTGCCCGAGTTCGCTGTTCAGTTCCTGAGGTCGAACCGGGCGAGCCCGGCTCGGATACCGCGCCGGGGTTTGCGCGCGTCGCTGGTGGCGGCCGGGTCGGTGATCGTCGCGGTGGCGGTGGTGGCCGGGATCGGTTTCTTCGCGCAGTCCAGCAAGGGCTACCAGACTATCGCCATCGATTCCCCGAACCCGTTCGGCGCGGTGATCGCCGTGGATTCGGCAGCACATACCCTATACGTCGCGAACAAGGTGAATTCCTACGACAATTCGCAGCGGAGCTCATTGTCGATCATCGACCTGGCGACGAACTCGGTCATCGGGAACCTCCCACTGCCTTACGTTCCCCGCGGCATCGCCGTGGATTCGGGTACCCAGACCGTTTACGTCGTGAGCGGTAAGGACAAGGGCGACGACACGGGAACCGTCACGGTGATCGACCGCGCGAGCGGAACGGTCACCGCCACCATCCGCACCGGACTCGATTCGTGGCAGGTCGCGGTGGACGAAAGCACTCACACCGCCTACATTCTCAACCTCGACAACGACGGCTATTCGACCCCGCAGACCCACGTCTACAGCACGCTGTCGGTGCTATCGCGCGGTGCCAGCGCCGTGAGTCCGCCCAAGACCATCGGGAAGTCCGGCGACATCGACCACATATTCATCGACTCGAGCACTCATCGCGCTTATGCCACGGGCACGGCCCGCCTGGACACCATCGACCTGTCGACCCTCGCCACCATCGCGTCGACCGACGCGCCGCTCAGCATCGAAAGCGTCTTCTTCGACCAGCCGACGCGCACCGCGGTTCTGGTTGGAGGATCGGGTGACGTAGCGGTCGGCGATATCGGTCGGGAGTCGCGACTGCGGCTGCTCGACCACTACTTACTCGAGAACACCTGCAAGGACCGAATGCTGCAGGAGGAGAATATCGATGCCGCCGCGCACCGGCTCTACGTCGCGTGCCGTCAAGAGGGACGGATCACCGTATTCGACACCGATTCCGGGGCGGTCACCGACACCTTGTCCCTGCACGAACCCGATGCGATGGCGGTCGACCCCGCGACGCACACCCTGTACGTCTTCACTCTGCGGCAGGGCGGCGCCGACATCGCTGTCGTCCCGCGCGGCTGAGCCGAGCCTGAGCGGGCCGGTTGGGGACTCGACGAGCGTCCCGAATGGCATTGGCAGCAGCCGTAATTCAGCTACTCCGCGAAGGAGACCCCGCCTAGATTCGAATAATGGGCCTATTCCTACACAAATCGCTGTCGGAAGGCGGATTTCTGCCAATTCGGCCGCCATAATGGAGGTCTAGGCCCATGATCAACTCGAGCGCCTTCTCGCCGATGCGGGTGCGGCTGGAAGCAGTCCATCGGCTGAGCGCATCCCGTGAGATGGTGTGGTCGTGGGAACTCCGCAGACACGGCATGATCGAGTCATGACGGCGTTGCGTTTGCCACGTCGTGGTGAGGACGGTGACGCCGAGCGAACTCGGCCGATGTCGTTTCCCCATGATCAGGACATGATCGTCATCGGTCACTATTGGTTTGAGCCCAAGCTCAGCGTCGAGCGCTTCCTGGCTGTTTGACTAGCGGCCACGGCGGGCCACTGCCACCGTATTCCTTCCACGTAAGAGTCAGTGCTGATGCTCTACGCCGGCTGGGGCTACATCCACACCAGCGCAACGGGTTTGCCATCGCCGAGCTCCGCGGTGGTCGGCCATGGCATGGCGGCCACCGGGAATGGGACCGAATCGAGATGAGTAACGCCATGAGCGCCGGTATCAGACGGATTCGTCGAGCAGGTGAGTGTTCCACACTGCCGCGCCTTGTTCATGGGAGTCCACGCCCGCGAAGAAGGCTGCCCCCAACGCATCGAAGTCAGGCTCGGTAAACCCGTTGGTCTCCAGGAATTTGGGCCTGTACACCGCGAAACCCTGCGCTGCCGTATGGGGTCGGTACGGGACAGCGATCTGTATCGACCGGCGTTGCGGGACATACTCGACGACATCGATGATCAGCCCATCGGTCCGTCCTGTCGGCAGGTGCAGGAATGCGTCGACGACCAGCGCGGCGCGTAACCAGCTCGGTTGGCCCGCATGCAATCTCTCGCCCCCTGTCCGGACGGCCTCGGCAACATCATCGAATGCGAAACGCACCAGACCCTTCGCGTCATCGGCATCGACGTAGCCGAGCAGCGGAATCAACCCTTCGGAATCGGACACACTCCAGATCGCATGTGCACCATAGAAACCCGCGGTCTCGGCAATCTCATACACGATCACCGAGACTATCGTTGCGCACCGACACTCGATCTCTCGAACGTCGAGAGGCCGTGCGTGTCTGTGTCGGCAAGTGTCGCGGTTGTCCGGGTTGTCGGGGGCGTGCTGACATGAGGCGACATGGTTTGACAGTTCAGGTCGGGCGCGGCTTCGGGTGGGGTGGAGA
Source organism: Nocardia sp. JMUB6875 (assembly GCF_041154655.1). Lineage (NCBI taxonomy): Bacteria > Bacillati > Actinomycetota > Actinomycetes > Mycobacteriales > Nocardiaceae > Nocardia > Nocardia sp. JMUB6875. Next base: position 189 of record NZ_BAAFGR010000052.1, on the reverse strand, counting down.
TTAAAACATCACTGTAATATTCGGGGTGCGGGCGGCCGCGGACTGTGCGAGGAGGCATGGCATGAGCGATATCGACGTGCACCGGCGGTGGCGGCGAAGCGATTGGCCGCGAGCCGAATTGGCGCGGGCCGCGGCCGTTGGGCCGGTGGCGTGGATGGCATCTCGGGTTGGTGGGGCGGTGACCGGGGG